>NZ_JADAIN010000024.1:0-195154 GCF_015676285.1 Acinetobacter sp. Res13-Abat-PEC15-P4-01
CTATTCATTAGAATGATTTAATTATTATTAACAAATGTGTTTAGATTATACTCAAAAGTCAAAAAACTGTCATTGAAATTTTGTAAAATTTAATATTTTCTTATATTTATCAAAAATATAAAATAACTAAAGCCAAGTACAAAGATTATCCAACTTTCTAGACAATCTCATTTGTAATTGATTTTAGAAAGAATTTATTCAAAATCTGTATCACAATTATCAATTATTTTTAAAAGCTTTATCTCTCATTTTTGTATTCAAGATTACATAAAGCTTTATTTGCTGATTGGCTTTTAAACATTGATTAGCTGGTGAATAGCGATAGTCGGATGCACTCGATAAGAACAATAATCTTATGTTTATGCATCTGCCTCAACCAATGTTCTATGATTTCATCTTTATTGAAGAATTAACCTTTTTTGACGAGATAATGAAATTCTTTATTGCCCGCATCATCCAATACTTCTTCTTGTAGTATCAACTCATGTCCTAAATGCATACAAAACTTAGGAATATCCCAAGAGGTTGAATTATCTGTCGCAAAAACTTCTACGACATCGCCAGATTTAGATTTTCGAATTGCCTGATGCAACATCATTACAGGCTCAGGACAACGCAAGCCACGTGTATTTAATTGAATGTTTGCAGTAGGCAATGGCTCAGACATATCTCATCTCAAAAAAGCTAAATCAGCCCAAGATTTTAACACAAACTCAAATAATCAATAAGGCTTGTTATATCTCTGTAAAAATGACGCATGCATTCATCTATTTACCTTATTTAATAGATAGACATCTGTATTTTCTTCGGTATGATAAAAAAACATTTACTAGATATTAAGAGTCTTTAGGAAAGATCATGCACGAGGAATCAGGCCCATCGTGGGGAATGCGTGGCTTACGCAAATGGTTAGGTACAGCACCAGAAACCCGCGATGAACTGCTAAAATTAGTACAAGATTCACGTCGTTTTTTAGAACCCGATACTGTGGCAATGTTAGAGGGCGTGTTAGACCTTCCTGCTACAAAAATTCGTGAAGTGATGACGCCTCGCACAGCGATGGTGAGCTTGCAAGAAGATGACCAACTTCTTGATATTTTAGATGTGCTGATTGAGTCTGCACATTCACGTTTTCCAGTTTTCTCATCGGATCAACCTGAAAATGTGGTCGGGATTTTATTGGCCAAGGACTTGCTGCCATTTTTAACCAATCGCACTTCTGGTGTAGATGTCCATGCATTGATGCGCCAGCCTTTATTTGTCCCTGAAAGTGCGCGATCAGATCAAGTTTTGCGAATGTTAAAAAATACTCAGACCCATATTGCCATTGTCATTGATGAATATGGTTCAACTGCTGGCTTGGTGACTTTAGAAGATATTCTTGAAGAAATTGTTGGCGAAATTGAAGATGAGCATGACAATGCCGATGAAGAAGCACAATTTATCATTCCTGATACCACCCATAGCATCGCCAATGCATGGATTGTGCAAGCACTTACACCAATTGAACACTTTAACAATGTTTTAGATGCTGAATTTTCTGATGATGAAGTAGAAACTATGGGCGGATTGCTGCTTCAGGAAATTGGATTAGTGAGTGATCTTCAAGGTCAAGTGGTCGAACTTGAAGATTGGCAATTTACCATTGTTGAAGCAGATGCCCGCACTATTCATCTGATTCGAGCTGTACGTAAATGAGAGCATATTTTGACAAACTGTTAAATTCATCACAACAACAAAAACAATTGCCTCTTATTTTCCCCTTAGCCATCTCATTAATCTCAGGTGCAGTGTTTAGCTTAGCTCTTGCACCTTATTATTGGTGGTGGCTGGCGATTTTATCACCTGCTTTGCTGTATGCCTGCTTAAAAGGTCGCTCTCCTCGGCAGGCCTTTGCGATTGGATTGAGTTACGGCTTTGGGCTCTGGTTTGTCGGTGCATTTTGGCTTTATACCTCCATCCACGTTTATGGCGATACCAACGCTGTACTGAGTGTACTGATGATTGCTGTGATGGCTTTCGTGATGGGGCTGTTTACAGCGGTGCAGACATGGGTTTATCGCAGATTTTTCCCTGAAACTCCATTAACATTTACACCGCTTTGGATCATCTTTGAATGGTCTAAAACATGGGTGTTCACCGGTTTTCCATGGTTATTTGCCGGATATGCATTCACTGAACGATTCTTAGATAGTTATGCGCCTTTATTTGGTGTATTTGCGGTGTCTTTTGCCGTTATTCTTCTTGCCTGTGCCGTGGTCGAAATCCTGAATAGGAAAGTGTTTTGGGTTGTTCCTGCGCTTGTTGTTTTACTTGGCGCTTGGGGAGCTTCTTTTATCACTTTTGTACAACCGAAAGCTGAAAAACCACTCTCTGTATCGCTCATTCAGGGTAATATTCCTCAAGATTTAAAATGGTTAACCGAGTACCAAGTCAAAACTCTAGAAATCTATGTCAACTTAAGTCGTACTGAATGGGGTAGAGATCTTATTGTTTGGCCTGAATCATCCATTCCCTTGTTTCAAACAGATATTGAACAATTTTTGGATTTGATGGATCAGCAAGCCAAAAGCTCGGGTACAGCATGGGTAACAGGGATTCCTTATTGGGATTTGAAAGAATCAAAAAAGAATGGTTATCCAATGTACTACAACAGTATGATGGCTTCTGGTGCAGATTCTTCAGGGTTATACAAAAAACAGCGTTTAGTGCCTTTTGGTGAGTACATTCCACTTTCTGGACTACTCTCTTGGGTCTTGCCTGCTTTGCAGAACGATCCATCAATGAGTGGCTTTTCTCAAGGCGCATCGAATCAAAAACCTTTTAATATCAAAGGACATGATTTAGCCGCTGCAATTTGCTATGAAGTTGCCTACCCGAACCTCACCCGTCGCAATGCGATCAACAGTGACTTTTTAGTGACGGTTTCGAATGATGCGTGGTTTACAGGAACAGCAGGACCATTACAACATTTGCAAATGGTGCAAATGCGTGCCAAAGAGAATGGGCGCTGGTTTATTCGTGCCACCAACACAGGCGTAACCGCGTTTATTGACCACAATGGACATATTGTTAAACAAGCACCTGTAGATCAAAAAGCCGTTCTACGTGGGGATTTACCCGCAATGCAAGGTGAAACTTGGTATACCCGTTTTAGTGATTACCCGATTCTGATTTTATCAATTTTATTGTTAATTTTAGGTTGGTTTTATCGTCCTAAAGCAGTTGATATCAGTTTTAAATCACGACGCTAAAACAGTCCCCAATCGCATCAAAACACCTTCTCTATGCATCATAAAGGAGGTGTTTTTGGTACGGATATATCATAATGTATTAAAGTAACTTGGTCCCCAAAGGCACATCTAAATCTGGGACACACAAGGCAACATGCCCATCTTGATTATGAAAACCAGTGACCAAACACTCTGATTGAATAGGACCAATTTGTTTTTTAGGAAAATTTATCACAGCAACCACGAGCTTCCCAATTAAGTTTTCAGGCTGATAGAGTTGGGTAATCTGCGCACTGGATTTTTTAACACCGATCTCTACTCCAAAATCGACATGTAAAATATAGGCAGGATTGCGCGCTTTCTCAAACACCTCTGCTTGAATAATTTTTCCTACACGTAATTCCACTTTTACAAAGTCATTCCATTCAATTTGTTGCATTCGTTTTTCCCTCTTTCTATTCTTTGCTGTAAATACCCCCTATCTTAAATAGATTCAAATCCAACAATCTTATATAAAACAGACAATCAATCATTTAAAAGGGACAATTATTCAATTCATAAAATGTTTAAAAGGCGAATCTGATTCAATTATATGTCTCTATATCTGATCAGCCATTCACTGATTTTTCTTTCTACAGTTTCTCGTTATGTGCTACATTCACTGTGCTGATCATAAAGCCGTAAACGTTTACGTCAATCAACGTGCCAACATACCTCCAACAATGCTTGGAGCTATTTTTATCAAAATTTGAATATTTTGAGACGGCACTGGCGTTTGTTGGTTTACGGAGTAAAAAATGCAAAAACCTCAGTCTTCTTCTTTTCATTTAAGAAAAATTCCAAATCGTTACGCCTCAATTGTTCTGCCTTTTTTTCTGTCTATTATTATGACCTTTATCGTGTCATGTATTAGTACGTTGAGAAGCATGGGCTTCAACAATTTTTCCGCACATACTTGGATTTCAGCGTGGGGAATCTCTTGGCTGATTGCCTTTCCAGTATTGCTTCTGGTTTTATCGATTGTGCGTAAAATTACCACGCTTATTGTTCAACCATCTTGATTGAATAAAATTTTAGTTTTTAATCAAAATCGTTAAAACACAGAAACAAAAAAACCGAGGATATTTCCTCGGTTTTAACGTATTCATTAAATTTGAGCCACTAAATATGACAGCATAGCTGCTAGAAACAGCATTGGAACATAGCGGTATGAACGTACTAAATATTGTTCTAATAATGATGAGAATTCAGTTTTTAACTGAATCACCGTTAGATTTAAAGCATTATAAAAACTGATAATAGATAATGCACTAAATACGCTAATCGCCATAAACCCAATCATGATTTGACTGCTGGCATCGGCATTTTGCCAAAGGTTTAAAAAAAACTGGCTAATGGGTAATAAGCTCAAAATTAAAAGAACAGATTTGAGCATCGTCCAATGAAATTGGCTAATTTCATCTGATAATAATAATGCTTTCATCTCATCCTCCAAGCAATTTAAATTGCCTTGAGAACTATTATGCAAGCTTTTAACTAAATAAAAAGTCTATTTTTATTCACAATTTAACATTCTTGTAACTATCAAATATGGGAATAATTCTTACTATAAATCTCAAATATCAATTATTTTATGTAATTATTAAATTTCAATAACTTAAAACCTTTATATCAAATAAGAAATATTATCACTTCACTCCACATTTATTAACTCGATAAAGTGAAGTGATTAATTCCATAAAGTACTGTGAAAATACTTTTAATTTTAATTATGGCTGGTAATAAATATCGGCATCGTTGCCTTCACCGCCCTGTTTACCATCGGCACCAAAAGAATATAAATCAAACTTACGACCTTCTGAACCAGGAATGACATATTGAATATCATTGTCCCAGCTGTCTTTCGGATAACCACCTTTAACATAACCACCTGGCAACCAGTTCTTCGCTGTTGCAGGTTGGTTGACCAAGGCATCTAAACCACCTTCTTGGCTGTTCGGATAATGACCATTGTCCAGTTTATATTGATCAAGCGCACCAGCCACACCTTTTAAAGTAATCTTTGTGGTATCAACTTTGGCTTTTTCTCCGCGTCCCATCACATTCGGCACGATCAAAGCAGCAAGCACACCTAAAATCA
This sequence comes from Acinetobacter sp. Res13-Abat-PEC15-P4-01, assembly GCF_015676285.1. Classification (NCBI taxonomy): domain Bacteria; kingdom Pseudomonadati; phylum Pseudomonadota; class Gammaproteobacteria; order Moraxellales; family Moraxellaceae; genus Acinetobacter; species Acinetobacter sp. Res13-Abat-PEC15-P4-01. Next base: position 5,374 of record NZ_JADAIN010000024.1, read on the forward strand.
CAATCACAACCATCACTTCAATTAAGGTAAAACCAGACTGACGAGTCCCATTCATCTTACGTAGCATCTACTTACTCTCTATTCTTTATAAAAATAATTGGCTTAAATCATATTGTTCATATTGACGATTGGCAACATGACCGCAATTACAATCACTAAAACAATACCCGCCATAAATACCAACATTAACGGTTCCAATAAGGCCAATAAAGTTGAAATAAATGAAGATACTTCTCGATCCTGCATATCCGATGCACGACTTAACATTCGATCCAACTCACCAGAAGCCTCACCGCTTTTAATCATTTGTACCATCATTGGTGGGAAATAACCACAGCGCTCCAATTGCGTTGCCAAATTCCCACCTTCTGTCACTTTTTCAGCAGCAACATTGACTGCATCACGAATGAACCAATTACTACTCACGGCTGCACCAATTTTTAAAGCATCGACCAACGGCACGCCTGATTGAGTGAGAATGGATAAGGTACTGGCAAAACGTGCGGCATTTATACCACGGGATAATTTACCAATTAATGGCAGTTTGAGTGTTAAACGATCAAAAGCATAATGCCCTGCAGATGTTCGCAAGAAACGAATCAATAAGAATATCCCCACCACACTGGTCACCAACATAAATGGCCAAGCCTGTCGGATAATTTCACTGGCTTTCATCAAAGCCACCGTAATCCAGGGTAAAGCCTGTTTGCTTTGATCAAAGGTTTTGACGATGTCTGGAACGACATAGGTCATCAAGCCCATAACGATTGCAAAAGACATAAACATCAGAATAATCGGATAGATCATTGCACCTTGAATTTTCTTTTGCATCGCAAAGCGGTTTTCAGTGTAGTCTGCAAGTTGGTCTAAAATTAAGTCTAAATGCCCCGAACGTTCACCCGCAGCAATTGTCGCAATATATAAATCAGGGAAACGCCCTATTTGTTGCATCGCTTGTGCCAAGGAATGCCCTTCTAGAACTTTGGAACGTACAGAAAGTAAAAGATTTTGCACGTACACTTTTTCACTTTGCTTGGCAACGGCACGTAAAGCTTCCTCAAGTGGAATTGCAGCAGCAACCAAAACGGAAAGCTGACGTGTCATGAGTGCCAAATCATAGGCTGAAAATTTACGTTGAAACAAACCCGAACTTTTATTTTTGTCTTTTTGTTCCACAGCATCTACGCTTACGGGAATCCATTCTTTATCCCGTAATTGTTGACGGATTTGACGTGCTGAATCGCCTTCTAACACGCCTTTGTGCTGCTTTCCTGAAGCATCAAGCGCAGTAAATTGATATGCTGGCATTGTTATGCTCTAATTTTCCCAAATTTTTTGATTACGCTGTTGCGTCATACCCTATAAATCATTCATATTCATGTCTATCAATGACGGTTACACTCTAACACAAGCCGAATATGGACATGAAACAATTTCATCACAGCCTCACTAAATTAATGAGCCACTGAATTTAAAATGCCGAATACCATTGCCACACCACAAATTATTTATCGAGTTCAAGTTGCTGTTCCAGTATATTTGAATGACTGTTTTGACTATCAAGTGAGTGCTGAACAGTATGCACAAGCGGAAGTCGGTGCACGGGTAGCAGTGTCTTTCGGACGACAAAACCTTGTTGGCGTGATTGTAAAAAAAATATCTGTTGATGAACCTGTGGATTCGCATTTTAAACTCAAAACAATTACTGAACTATTAGATGATCACGCCATTCTAGACAGTAAAGTTTTAAATTTATTGACATGGTCATCACAATATTACCAATTTCCAATTGGTGAAGTGATTCAAACTGCCCTCCCCACACTATTACGCCAAGGTAAACCTTATGATTTACTGGCACGTATTTGGAAAGTGATTGATTTAAATGCTGAAGACAAAGTAAAGCGTTCCGAAAAACAGCAAGATGCCTATAAAATTCTTAAACTGCATCCGAAAGGGACACAGGAAAATATCCTAAATCTGAGTGGTATTGAAACAGCAACATTAAAAGTGCTTGAGAAAAAAGCAATTATTCAATTTGCTCTTGAACCACAAAATATTGAGCCTGAGCCAGTTCAATTGGCACAGATGCCACTTACCCCCAATGAAGACCAAAAGAAAGCCATTCAAACTATTCTAAAAGCCCAAAAGAAATATCAGGCGTTTTTGTTGGATGGTTTAACGGGAAGTGGTAAAACCGAAGTTTATTTACAAGTAATGCATGAAATTTTAAAACAAGGCAAACAAGTGCTTGTTTTGGTTCCTGAAATTGGCTTAACCCCGCAAACCATCAGCCGTTTTCAGTCACGCTTTCATTGTAATATTGCATTACTTCACTCCGGTTTAAATGACAGCAAACGTTTACAAGCGTGGCAACATGCTCAAACAGGTAAAGCCTCCATTATTTTGGGTACGCGTTCTGCGATTTATACGCCTTTGCCGAACCTCGGTTTAATCATTCTGGACGAGGAGCACGATCTTTCATTTAAGCAACAAGAAGGCTTCCGCTACCATGCCCGTGATGTTGCGTTATATCGTGCTCATCTAGAAAATTGTCCGATCGTTTTAGGATCTGCCACACCCAGTATTGAAAGTTATTATCTGGCTCGTCAAGAAAAGCTGACGCGTATTGAATTAAATCAGCGTGCAGGCGCCGCGATTATGCCGAAAATGCACTTGATTGATTTAAAAGTTGCAAAGAAGCAGCATGGCTTAAGCGATGTTCTCATCAGCGAGATTAAAAAGCGTTTAGAGAAAAAAGAACAGGTCTTAATCTTTTTGAATCGTCGGGGTTACGCACCTGTATTGATCTGTGAAAGTTGTGGATGGCAAGCCAACTGCCCAAATTGTGATGCACACTTTACCTTACATGTGAAACCTTATCAGCATTTACACTGCCATCACTGTGGGACGATTAATCGTCTGCCCGATGCCTGCCCACAATGCAACCAACAACAATTAAAACCCATCGGTATGGGAACAGCAAAGGTTGAAGAAACCTTAACTGAATTATTCCCTCATTTTCCCGTACTTCGGGTTGATCGGGATTCAACCAGCCGTGTCGGCAGTTGGCAGAAAATCTATGATCAGATTCAAAAAAGCGAACCTACGATTTTACTTGGCACTCAGATGCTCGCCAAAGGACATCATTTCCCTTATGTCACCTTGGTTGCGATATTGGACATTGATGCAGGTTTACTCAGTGTCGACTTTCGAGCAACAGAACGTACAGCTCAATTGATTATTCAAGTTGCAGGTCGGGCAGGTCGTGGAGAAAACAAAGGTGAGGTCTATTTACAGACACTTCGACCTGATCATCCTTTATTAAATACCTTGATTCACAACGACTATCGAACCTTTGCCAAGCAAACTTTAAAAGATCGTCAAGCGGCTTTGCTTCCTCCTTTTCGCTATGCCAGCTTGATTCGGTGTGAATCCAAGCATCAGGAAGAAAATTTAAAGTTTTTGACTGAAATGACGCAATTGCTTCGTCAAATGTCAGAAGATCGTTTAATTGATATTTGGGGACCGATTCCCGCTCCGATGGAGCGTAAAGCAGGTCGTTATCAGGCACATGTGGTTTTGCTTTCCCAAGATCGGGCAAAGATGCATTTTTATATCCATCAATGGTGGCCAGTATTGTTGCAGCAAAAACCATCTACAATGAAAGTAACGATTGATGTTGATCCGCAGGAATTGAGTTAAATGATTGAAGAAGAAAGTTTTGTATAATGATAGGCATAACAGACTTAAACTTATGTCAATCTGATTCTTCAATCAAATATGAAGAATTGTCCAACTTATACTTTTGTTTTTCAAATCGTACTTAAATAAAGCCATTTGAAATTTTTATGAAAATTCATTTATATCTCTATAAGATGCAATGAATTAACTTTTGATGACTGAAGATAATCTGACTGTTGCTCGTATTTGTAAGCAGAATGCTCTTGATTCAACGGAGTATAAAAATCAGTAAAGTCATCTAAAATATCCAGTATCGATATGCTTGCCAAAGATGTTTACTGATGATGTTCTTCAACAATTTGCATTCATATTGAGAAAGTTGCTCCATTGAAAGCCGATCAAGTACTTTAATCTCAATAAGAAATATCATGAAATCTTTAATTTGTTCATATGGCTTGAATTATTTTAGAAAATGACTGATTTGCGCTGTTTGAACATTCAGTTCAAAACTTTATATTTATTCCTGAGATTTCAGATCTTTTATTTTTGGTTAATATAAAAAGCATTTTCTCAATAAATATCTCCAAGTCAGTCACAAAATCAAGCTACAATTTCCTGAGAAAGAAAATAATGTAAGGCACGTGAATGTCATTGTTACTCCAAATCACCATTTTTCTTGGTGCAGCTCTAATCCTTGTTCCTCTCGGGAAAAAATTCGGCATTGCAACTGTGCTGGGTTATTTATTTACAGGAATATTGCTCGGTCCAAGCGCACTGAATATTGCCAATGACCCGGAAGAAATCATGCATCTCGCTGAGTTTGGCGTGATTCTGCTGATGTTTCTGATTGGTTTGGAACTTCGTCCGCAGCGCTTATGGGAAATGCGTCAGTCGATTTTTGTGATGGGGAGTTTACAGGTCATTTTGACAGGTGTGGTGCTGATGGGCACTCTCTTTTTGCTCTTTCAACAATCACTTCCAGCCAGTTTTGTTATCGGCTTTGCTCTAGCATTGTCATCAACTGCTTTTGTTTTACAGCTTTTGGAAGAAAAACAACAGCTGAACACCACTCACGGTCAACAGTCTTTCTCTATTTTGCTTTTTCAGGACATAGCTGCTATTCCCCTGCTTGCGATCATTCCGCTTTTGGCAGGCAGTGAATCCAGTCATCATGGCGTAGCTTACTTTGCTGCGATAGTGGCAACATTCACAGGTTTATTTCTATTTAGCCGTTATGTCATGCGTCCATTTTTCCGTTTTGTGGCAAAAAGTGGGGCTACAGAACTCATCACCGCAGTAGGATTGTTTATCGTTCTGGGTGTAGTTTTATTAATGGATACTTTGGGGATCAGCACAACATTAGGTGCATTTTTAACAGGGGTATTGCTGGCAGACTCAGAATTCCGTCACGAACTTGAAGCCAGTATTGCGCCATTTAAAGGCTTATTGCTCGGTCTTTTCTTTATGACGGTGGGCATGACTACACAGATCTCATTAATTCTAGACATGCCACTGTTGATCGTTGGCGGGGCAATTGGTTTAATCCTGATTAAATTGCTGACCATGCTTGCCATTGCACGCTATAAAAAAATGACTTGGACCAACAGCTTGATGGTTGCAACCTGTTTGGCTCAAGGTGGTGAATTTGCATTTGTGGTTTTGAATGTCGCCAAGAGTGAAAAAGTACTTACTGAAGCAATCTTGGAACCGATCACCTTGATTGTAACGTTGTCTATGATTTTCACACCCATTGTATTTTGGCTGGTAAGCAGTTGGCTATTGCCTTTGATCAATAAGAATACTGCACCTAAATATGATGATATTCCCAATGAGCATCCTGCCTTAATTATTGCGGGATTTGGTCGGGTTGGACAAATCGTCGCACGTTTAGCACGTATTCGTCATTTTACGTTTACCGCAATTGACAACAATCTACAGCAAATTGACTTTGTTCGACGTTATGGCGGTACCTTATATTATGGTGATGTGACACAACCTGATCTATTACGTTCAGCCGGGATAGAACAGGCCAAAGTTTTTGTTTTGGCGATTGACGATGTTGAGGACTCAATGAATGTTTCTCGCCATATTCTATTGAACTATCCTCATCTGACATTATTGGTGCGTGCTCGTGACCGTTATCATATGCACTTGCTTCGAGATGTGGGTGTAAAACATATATGGCGCGAAACGTATTTAACCTCTTTGGGTATGGGCTATCGAACACTCTGTGAATTAGGCATGAGTAAAGAAGAAGCCTATAAAAGTGTAGAATTGTTTAGAAACTATGATGAAGAACTTTTGGCACGCCAACAGCGCATTTATACTGATGAGCAAAAAGTTTTTGAAAGTTACCGTGATTTCATTTCCGAACTTGAACACCTATTTGAAAGTGATGCTCAAGTAGAACATCAAAATTTAGAAAAATATAAAGATATGCCGGATCTGGATGAATCAGGTCTAGAACGACCTGCAACTCAAGCTGAAAAAGCATCTCCTCAGTATGATCGTATCAATATTGCACGTGATGACGAAAATTAACTTTAAGAAGCAGCGTTTTTAGGGTGAAATGAACTTGTGATTTATAATATCGTCACCATCTAAACAGGGATTTGGAGAATTTTATGTCTGATTTACGTCAACGTTTTTATATTGAAGATAGCCCTGTGCGTGGTGAGATTGTGCATTTGGATACTGCTCTACAAACCATTTTGTCACAACGTAATTATGCGCCTGCTGTGCGTATCTTACTCGGTGAAATGTTGAGTGCTACTGCATTGTTGGCAAGCACATTAAAAATAAAAGGACGTATTAGCTTACAAATCCAAGCCCAAGGTACATTTAAATGGGCAATGGCGGAGTGTAATCATTTAGGTGATGTACGTGCACTTGCAGATTATGAAGAAGATCCACACTTTATGTTGAGTGAAGACAGCAGTACAGTGTTGAGCACACTGCAACAGCCTGTTTTATTTATCAACATTGAACCTGAATTCGGTGAACGCTATCAGGGGATTGTTCCTCTGGATCAACCTACCCTTGCCGGTTGCTTGATGCAGTACTATGACCTTTCTGCACAAATTCCAACACGTATTGTATTGGCAAGTACGCATCACAATGCGGGGGGATTACTGATTCAGTTATTACCACGTAATAATGAAGAAGAACAACAACGTGTAGATGAAGATTTGTGGCCACGTTTGATTATGTTGACCCAAACCCTTAAACCTGAAGAGTTAACCGACTTAACGGCACAAGAAATCCTTTATCGTTTATATAATGAAGAAGAAGTGCGTCTACCTGATGTTGAACAGCTTCAATTTAACTGCACTTGTTCACGTGATAAATGTAAAAATGCATTGATTCAAATTGGTTTGGATGCAGTGAAGGAAACTTTGGAAATCCAAAATCCAATCGAAATGGATTGCCAATTCTGCAATAAAAAATATCAGTTCACGGCAAAAGAAGCATTGAATCTCTTTGGTGAGCATTTAAGTTAATTAATCGACATTCCATGGATTTATATTTGTTTTTTAATCCTTTAACCTATTGATTTTAATTTAAAAAAGAGCAAAATATTTTGCTCTTTTTTTATTCTATCTCAATTCATCACAAGGATGTCCAATGAAAATAAAAGCACACGTCATGCTCAGTTGCCTACTCTTTACAGGTTTAACCCAAGCAGCAGATCTTACTGGTAAATGGAAAGCGATTGATGATAAAACTGGCTACTCTCGAGCAGACGTTGAAATCAGTAAAAATCCAAATGGTACTTATAGCGGTAAAATTTATAATACCCGCCCTTTACCCAACAGCCCTTTAGTGGGTTATTGTCATAAATGCAAGGGCAATCTTAAAGATGCACCCATCGTTGGCTTGAAAATTATTGATGACTTTAAACAAAGCCCAGATAATCCAAGTGAATACGTTGCAGGGCATGTTCTCGATCCACTATCAGGCAATGTCTATTCAGGCAAAATTAAAATTAATCCTAAGGGCAACCGATTAACGCTGCGTGGATATATTGGAATTTCATTATTGGGTCGATCTCAAACTTGGGTCAGAATTGAATAATTGCTTTGAATTTGTAAAAAGCACTTCGGTGCTTTTTACAATCTCCCCCAATAAAACCTACATGTTCAATATTTTTTAAAGGTATTTATTTTTCGATGAATATTAGATTGACATATAGCCTTATCCCGTCTTATGCCCTTTTTATCCTAAAACATTTTTACTCACTATGATGCCTAGATGACTCAAAAATAAGTTTTGAAACAATAACCACACTAAGTTGCTCTTCCATCTGTCTAAAAAAAGGCATAAAAATAGAATAAAGTTAAACAAAATAATGACCTGAACTATGGCAAAAAACTATTACGAAGATTTAGGTGTTTCTCGAACTGCAACACCAGATGAAATAAAAAAGGCATATCGAAAGTTGGCTCGCAAATATCATCCTGATGTGAGCAAAGAAGCGGATGCTGAAGCAAAAATGCAAGCCATCAATGTGGCTTACGACACTTTAAGCAATGAAGAAAAGAAAAAACAGTATGATTTTGAGCTAGACAATCCCTATGCAAATGCCGGTGGCTTTGGTGGACAATCCTCAGGACAGGGTGGTTTTGATGGCAGCCAGTTCCATCGCAGTTATAGTCAAAGTGGTGGACAGGATTTCAGTGGATTTGAGGACCTGTTTGGTCGATTTGGCAATGGCTTCGGTGGTGGTCGCTCACAGGATTTTGGTCAAAGAGGCGCTCAACAGCAACGCAGTTATCGTGGCGAAGATCAACATGCCAGCATTCAAATTCCTGTAAATATTGGTTATGAAGGTGCAACCCAAAGCATTACCCTGCAGATTCCCACTTACAATGCTTATGGTGAGCCTGAAGTACAGCGTAAAACATTACAGGTTAAAATCCCGAAAGGTATGAAAGAAGGACAGCAAATTCGTCTCTCCAAACAAGGTCAAGCGGGTATCAATGGTGGTGAAAATGGTGATCTGTATATTGAAATTCAATATCAAGACACAGACCGCATTCGCGTTGAAGGGGCAGATGTTTACTACACGGTTGATATCACACCTTGGGAAGCAGCGCTTGGTCAAAGTATTGAAATTGACACCCCTGCAGGTAAAGTCAAAGTGACGGTGCCTAAAAATGCCAAAAATGATCAACAGTTACGTCTAAAAGACAAAGGAATACCCAATAAGACACCAGGGCATCTTTATTTGGTGATCAATATTGTTTACCCCAAAGTCACGACAGACCAACAGCAAAAAGCATATCAAGATTTTGCAGACGCTTTTAATGACTTTCACCCACGTTCATAGTTTATCACTGCATATATAACGATGCTAAAGGAGAGCAATCATGACAACCATTCAATATCGTGAAATTGTCTATGACGGTTTCCATGATGCGGAAATCGTAGATGAAAATATAAATCTGGATCTCAAACATTTTGCCGAAGCCTGTGGTCAAAGCCCTGAATGGATTTTGCAATTATTGGAATATGAGATTTTACCTGCACGTCCGGAAAATCGTATTCATCAATTTTTTGGAGAAGATATTTCACGTGCACGTCGGGCGTATCGTTTACAACGCGATTTTGAAGCCAGCCTATCTGCAGTCGCGATGATGATGGATTTACTTGACGAGGTTCAACAATTACGCAAACAAGTCAAACACCTTCACCTGCATGCTCACTAATTCATTTCAATTTGTTAATACCTAGTGACAGGTTAATATTTAACCTGTCATGATGCATAACTTGTCTTTCCGTTTTTGTTTAATTGTTAGAATTTTTTTGCAAGAGGTTACAGGCGCTAATGAATTCGAAAGTAATGAATAAAAAGTTGAAACACATGTTCCCAGAATATCGTGATCTCATGTGTACACTAAAACAAGAAGATCCACATTTTGCCAAACTGTTATTGGATCATGATGAACTGGATCGAGAAATCAGTCATCTTGAGCTTGATCCCCTCAATCATATTCATGAAAACATTGAACAACTTAAACGCAAAAAACTAAGATTAAAAGATCAGCTCTATTTGATTTTACAAAAAACATCACAGGTCAATCCTCAACCAGAATAATGCGGGATTATTTCAGTTTTGTGATTTTTTCAACTTCTTTCATGGTTTGCTTGATGGGTTCATAATCCAGAAACCACAATAAATTCACATGTTGATTTTTATGCTGCTGTGCCAACATATCAATTACACTTCTTTCACCACGTCCCACCAGATGACGGCGGTAAAAGTAGACCAATAGACCAATCGTACACGCCAACATAACCCCGAGCATGATCCAGAATCCCATCGGACTTCGTAAACCCGGGATGAATTCAAAATTCATCCCATAAACACCAGTTAATAAGGTGAGTGGTGCAAATACTGCAGTAATAATGGCGAGGATTCGCATATTCTCATTGGTTTGATTGGCAATGGCTGAAAAATGCAGATCGATTGCAGTTTGAATCGCAGTACTCAATCGTACAGTATACTTTTGAATACGTTCAACATGGCTCACCAAATCATCGACCCGAACCAGCATAATATCCTGCTTTTCGGTACGTTTTTTTCCTTTTAAATGTGCATAATTTTCAACGATCTCATCTCGAAGTTCCTGTAAAGAATCTATTTGCTCTTCACATAGGTTTTCAATTTGCTGAAATACCATATTCTCTTGAAAGAGCTGGTGCCACTTGGTAAAGCGTCGATTACCCTGTAAAAGTTCTTGTTGCCAAAACTCTACACGACGGGAAAGCGGGTTACGCAGATCCAAATAACCGTCAATCATGCTATTAAGTAAACGCAGGGCTAGATCAAGAGGTGTTGTTGGAAGCTTACGTGGCTTATTTTGCTCATCTAAGTCCTTATTCATGATATTCAGAATACGCGCCAAATAGCTTTCAAAAGCATGATTACCCTGTTCATGCACTGTGATTAAAGCTTGTGGAGTAATGATAAAACTGACAGGAGATGTCGCCAGACCAAAAACACGATCATGTTGTTCTAATGCAGTGTCTCCACTGTTGATCTGATCGTCAGGTGTAATCAGTTTACGAAAAATCAATAAATCATAATCCTCCATCGCATCAAAAGCACATGGATGTTCAATGTTTAAAATATCTCGAATATGATATTCATTGAGGTGGATTTCTGTATCACTATAAATTTCTTTTTGCCACTGATCAGCACGATTAACCACATCTTCGCGTGTACAGTCTACCCAAACAAACTGCTGTTCTGCATTGAAAACAGGCTCTTTCTGTATACAGGTATAAGGTTCATCAGCATGTTGGAAAAAATAAAAGCTTTGCATATTTACAGTGATTATTGATCTTTATTGTTATGCATCATGCCATAAAAAAAGCCCTGAGCAAGCCAAAGTTGTTACTTTGGCAAAGCGCAAGGCGGACTTTTTTATTAAATTTTAGCCAGATTATGCTTGGTCTACATCTTTCATGGTCAATTTAATACGACCACGATTGTCTACATCAGCAACCTGAACTTTTACATCTTGACCTTCACTCAAAATGTCGGTCACATTGGCAACACGTTCATTTGAAATTTGTGAAATGTGAAGCAAACCATCGGTACCTGGCATAATGTTGACAAATGCACCGAATTCAACGATACGAATGACTTTACCTGGGTAGATTTTACCTGGTTCAACTTCAGCTGTAAGTGCTTGGATTTTAGCAATCGCGGCTTGAGCAGCTGCTTTAGTTTCACCAAATACACGTACTGTACCGTTGTCTTCAATATCAATTGCAGCTTTGGTTTCTTCAGTAATTTGACGAATTGTCGCACCACCTTTACCAATAACATCACGAATCTTGTCAGGATTGATGTTGATTACCTGGAATGTTGGTGCGTGCATTGAAATTTCAGGACGAGCACGTGAAATCACTTGGTTCATTGCATTCAAAATGTGCATACGACCTGCATATGCCTGATTCAATGCAACTTCCATGATTTCTTCAGTGATGCCTTCAATTTTAATGTCCATTTGAAGTGCAGTAATACCGTTCGCAGAACCTGCGACTTTAAAGTCCATATCACCTAAATGGTCTTCATCACCCAAGATGTCAGAAAGTACAGCAAAACGCTCACCTTCTTTTACAAGCCCCATTGCAATACCTGCAACCGGCGCCTTAAGTGGAACACCTGCATCCATAAGTGATAAAGAAGCACCACAAACAGAAGCCATTGAAGATGAACCGTTTGACTCTGTAATGTCAGATACAATACGAATGACATATGGGAAACGATCTACTGGCGGAAGTACAGCTTGAACACCACGGCGTGCTAAACGACCATGACCAATTTCACGACGTTTAGGACCGGATTCACGACCTGTCTCACCTACAGAGTATGCAGGGAAGTTATAGTGCAACATGAAGTTGTCAGTTTTTGTACCCGCTAAAGTATCAACCATCAACGCATCACGTGTATTACCCAAAGTTGTTGTTACCAACGCCTGAGTTTCACCACGTGTAAACAATGCTGAACCATGAGCACGATCCAGCACACCTACCTGTACATCCAATGCACGGACAGTTTTGGTATCACGACCGTCAATACGTGGTTTACCTGAAAGGATGTTGTCACGCACTGTACGGTATTTTAGATCTTCAAAAAGCTCATTTAAATCGTCGGCGATACCATCCACATCTTCCTCTGGAACAAACTGCGCAACTGCTTCAGCCTGTAAAGCATCTAATGCAGCATAACGGTCATGCTTAACCGCAATCGTATAAGCTTCAGAGATTTTTGCTTCAAATGCATCTTTTAATTTTGCACGAAGATCTTCATTTTTAACTGGTGCTACCCATGTAGACTCCGTTGCACCCGCTGCTGCTGCAAACTCTTTGATTGCTTGGATTGCAATCTGCATTTCGTCATGACCGAAAAGCACAGCACCCAACATTTGGTCTTCTGAAAGCTCTTTCGCTTCAGATTCAACCATCAATACCGCAGATTCAGTACCCGCCACAACAAGATCAAGATCAGATTGAGCAAGTTGTTCCAAGTTCGGGTTAAGTACGTATTCACCGTTGATTAAACCCACGCGTGCACCACCGATTGGACCACGGAATGGTGTACCTGCAATGGCTAAAGCTGCTGAAGTACCCAACATGGCAGCGATATCCGCTTCCATTGTTTTATCAGAAGAAACAACCGTAGCAGTGACTTGGATTTCGTTATAGTAACCTTCAGGGAACAATGGACGAATCGGACGGTCAATAAGACGAGAAATTAAAGTTTCTGACTCTGAAGCACGGCCTTCACGCTTACCATAACCACCTGGAATACGACCTGCAGCATATTGTTTTTCTTGATAGTTTACTGTTAGCGGGAAGAAGTCCTGTCCCGCTTTAGCAGTAGGTTGTGCAACAACAGCAACCAGTACTGTTACGCCACCCATTGTGATCAGCACAGTGTTTGCTTGACGAGCAACACGACCTGTTTCTAATACAACTTGATGTTGACCATATTGAAATTCTTTACGAATAACATTAAACATTGACATGTATTTTTGTTTCCTAATTTTATTCTAGTGGAGACCCCTAAGGTTTGGCATTCATATCAATTACATAAATGACAAAGCTTAGAAGCCGACCTCACTAGACAATAAATCTTTATTTAGACTAATTTTAAACACGAAGAAGGAGCGAATATTCGCCCCTTCCCTTTTATCCAGTAAATACTGGATAGACTTTAGTTTTCATCAATACAGCATTCAGCATGCAATAATCCGAAAATAAAAGTTTAAATCGAATTAACGACGTAAACCTAAAGCAGCAATCAAATCGCTATAACGAGTAGCATCTTTACCTTTAAGGTAGTCAAGAAGCTTACGACGTTGGTTAACCATACGAATCAAACCACGACGGCTGTGATGGTCGTGTTTGTGTTCTTTAAAGTGACCTTGCAAATCATTGATTTGAGCAGTCAATAAAGCAACTTGTACTTCTGGTGAACCAGTGTCATTTTCAGCACGAGCGAATTTTGCAACGATCTCTGCGCGATCTGCGTTTGTTAAAGCCATTCGATTTCTCCGAGATGCTTAATTTAAATATTTGATACAAATCAAATTGATTCTTCAAAATCAATTCAACTGCCGTGCATCACTACAGCAGTCGCTTATTTTAAAGGAAGTATGTTGAGATTGCAAAAATATCGTGCATTTCATACCAAGCAATCTTATTCACTGAATATCAATCAGCTGAGATTCCATGCAATCATCTCTTTAACATATTACAAAACGATGATCATGACTGAGCTTTGCCTGCCTTATCACTTGATCCCGACTTGCTTAAAAATATATTGCACTTTTTTTACACAGCACATGGCAATTCGGACACAGACATTTATCTCGACTCAGTTCACACTTGTTCTGAATAAAAATAAGCATGGAAAACGATTGTGAAGTTATTTTCGACCAATACCTGTTTTGTTCCCAAGGATTTGGGCAGTATCACCCGCAGTAAAAATGAAGTTCATCCTGAACTGGGGGGAATGACAGCAAAACAAGTCGATAAAATCTGGCAGAGTATTGAACATCTTTATCAAACAGGTAATCACCCCCTGATCAGCATGTGTTTAAGACGCAAAGGGCAAATCATGCTGAACCGCAGTTTGGGGCACGCTTCAGGAAACTCGGCAGACGGTCTGGCAAAAAATGCGGTCGTTGCCAATCCGGATACACCGATCTGCCTATTTTCGGCCTCTAAAATGATTACTGCAATATTGATTCACATGTTGGATGAAACAGGTGAAATCAACTTATTGGACCCGATCAGTTATTACATTCCTGAATATGCACAAAATGGCAAACGTCGTGCCACAATCTTTCATTTACTGTCGCATCGTGGTGGCATTCCACGCATAGAAATGGAAGTCACACCAGAATTGTTATTTGATAAAGATCAAATTTTACAATATCTCTATGCTGCGCAGCCGATTTCGCCGGCAGGCTCACATTTAGCTTATCATGCAGTCACAGCAGGTTATATCCTAGGCGAGTTGATTGAGCGTGTGACCGGACAGGATATCCGTCAATTCTTACACGAACACATTGAAAAACCGATGGATATGCAGTTTTTCAATTATGGTTTAAGACCTGAATATCGTGATCAAGTTGCGCTGAATTATCCGACAGGGGTACACCCTAAACTTGGAACCGATTTATATTTAAACCATGTTTTAGGTGGCGGATTACAACTTGCTGTGGATGTGACCAATGATCCACGCTTTATGGATACGGTCTGCCCCGCTGGCAACATTTATACCAGTGCAGAACAAGCCAATCGATTTTTTGAAATGCTGTTAAATGGAGGCGAATATCAAGGCAAACAAATCATGAGCCCTGAAACCGTTTTCCGAGCAACCCTACCGACATCCACCACCAATATTGACCGAACACTACTGGCACCTATGCGCTATGCCTTAGGTCCGATGCTTGGCAGTAATCCTTTGGGTATTTTTGGTCCAATGACAGGACAAGCATTCGGTCATCTTGGATTTTCCAATATCTTATGTTGGGCGGATCCTCAACGTGATATTAGTGTCAGCATTTTAAATACAGGAAAAGCTGTCATGGGTACCCATATTCCTGCATTGGCGCAAACACTTTATCAAATTTCCAATAACTGTCCCAAAATCCCGAAAGCACAACGTCGTGCTTTATTTGGTACAGATCGTACTGAAACAGAATTGGTTTAAATCAGAAAGCAGAATATGAAAAAGCCCTAAGATCACTCTTAGGGCTTTTCCGTTGCGCTGTAGTTTCTTGTTTAGTTATTGTCGGTATCTTATTTATTATCTTTATTGTGCTCTCGACACTTATTGTTTTATCACTGACATTCATTTTCACAACCATGTGACCAATTATGTCCTTATATGACTTATTATGCATGTCAAACCTGCTAGACAAAAGTCGTATTTGACTGATCTTTATGTGAGAAATTGCGTACAGAAAAATGACCGTGGTGAGTTTCATAAAAAGCCTTTTAAAATGTGATAGATGACAAAGTAAATATGGATTTTAAGTATAATTTTTAATCTAAACTAACAAAAATAGAAGATGAACCCAGCCTGATTTAAGAACCACTGCAGTCATTCTTTGGCAATAAAAAAGCCCTGTAGTCTCTCCCAAAACTACAAGGCTTAGCGGCTGTAAGTTTCCTCTTTTATTACTTACTTTCTTGTAAGTTCGCAGTCTCACGACTTCAAGTTGTTCTTATTTTGCGATTTTACTCAACGATCCTTGCTGAGCTCTTTATGGCTTCATCATCTCAAAAACTGACATGAAGCTCTATGCGCAAATCTCTCGAATTCATGTAAGCAATTTCGTACAATAGTTAAATTATCAACTTAAACTACAAAATAATTATAGCGCATTAACCATCCTAACCAATCCACTGCTACGTGTTGTGCTTATATTCAAAGATTGTACAAATGCGCTTTGTTCCACCAATAGACTGACCACAGATTTGGCTCGTGTAATTGCAGTATAAATCAACTCTTGACTTAACATCCGAGTTGCTGCTGAATCTAAAACCACCGCAGTATGGGTAAATTCCGAGCCTTGCGATTTATGAATCGTCAATGCAAAAGCAGTCTGCATTGCTTTGGGCAAACGCGTTGCAGGAAACCATTTATCCAAGCTAGGGAAATAAACTTCAAACTGTCCCTGCTGTTGACGGTGTTTCAGACAGATCCCAATATCCCCATTAGAGAGCCCCAATTGATAATCATTGTAGGTCATCATCACAGGACGCCCCACATACCAATCTCCTCGTTTGGATAGGGTCGGAATATATTCAAATAAAGCTTTCTCCATTTCAGTATTCAAACTGTTTAACCCCATTACCCCATGACGTATGGCGGTGAGAATCCGGTAACTGTCAAAAGCGTGTATGATCGTCGCAACTTGATCATGGGTTGTGTCGGCATTCAAATAAACCTGAAGGCTTTCAAAATAAATATGGAAACCTAAACTTAATTTATTGTAGTAACCCGCTAAATCTGACTGTGCAATTTTTTCAGGTAGATACTCAAGTTGGACAACATCTTGCATCTCTGGCACTAAAGCAACTTGTTTAAGTACGCCGGCAGCTACAATCTCTTGTTCAAAGTCTGCTAAAAGCTGCGATGGGGCAATATGCCGACGGCTTTGCACTTGAATAAACTTTGCCATTTTCCCGATCAATGCACCTTCTTTAAAACGTTGGCTGGTCATCAAATTGACCCGATGGTCAGATAAAACTTCCATCTGCTGCAAGTCAGCAAGGACTGCACCAACATCGACTGAAGCCAATTGATTTGCATCACCTAGCAGGATCAGACGTCCATGTTCAGGAATCGCCTCAAAAAGCATGGTTGCCAAATTTAAATCCAGCATTGAAGCTTCATCGACCACCACAACATCATAAGGCAGCGGTTGCCGTTGATTGAAGCGCGGTGTCTGTTGATGACCTAATCCCAGCAGGCGATGCAAGGTCATCGGGTTAAATAGATTTTGACTTAAACCAAAGTTTTGTAATTTGGGATCAGACAGGGACTTCTGTAAAGCTTCTCCCATACGTTGTGCAGCTTTTCCTGTAGGCGCTGCCATCGCGATCCGAATATCAGGAGTTGCTTGATGTAATACCGCAATGATTCTTGCCAAGGTATAGGTTTTACCCGTGCCAGGACCACCTGTAATCATACTCAAGGCTGATTTCGCCACCATAGCCAAAGCGGCTTTTTGATGAGCATCAGTCAATAATTCATTAAATGCTGAAACATCCACCTGAGCAATAGATTGCATACTCAAACGTTTAATTTGCTGCGCTAGACGGCTCTCGAGTTGCCAATAACGATAGAGATACAGGTATTCATGATCTAGCACAAACGGCGCAACGCCTCCTTCTGTATTCCCTACCTCGATCATCAGGGGCTTTAAGCCTGTTGTATTTTTATCTTTTGCGGAAATACAGCTATCCCCCTGAATGCCCGCCAAAAGTATTTCCTGTGCCAGTTCAAGTGCATATTCATCTAATTTAGAGCCTGTGGAATACTGTGCTAAAACATATTTACTCCATGTCTCGATCCATTGTGGGACTTGGCTTTCTAAATCCTGTTGATTTTCCACACAGTTATCCTCAGAGTTATCTACAAGGTTTTCAACACAGTTATCCACATGACAACCTATTGTTTATACAGTTTTTTAAACAACAATTCACATAATTTGACTGGATTTATCCTCAATAAAATAACCCAATATCGCATCCAGTCTCAAAATGAATTCTGTGGTGGGGCGCCAGAAACAATAGCCTTGTCCGGCTTGACCATTCATGCCTCGTAAATACAGATAGGTTGCGCCACCTAAATCCCGCTCAATTTGGTAATCTTGAAGCTGGATTTTTAAATAGCGGTGTAAAGCCACTAAATATAACGATGCCTGTAACCAATAACTGGCATGTGACATACTCTCTTGAACAGCTTCAGAGATATAGTTGTGTTGGTCAACACCCAGAAAATTACTTTTATAATCCGCAATATGATATTGCTGACCATCAAAAAACACCAAATCAATCGAACCATTGAGATAACGAGCTGAACGAGCATCATTAAATGCAGGCATCTTTATTGCATACTCGTCAAACAACTGATAAATCCGCTGAATTGCCAAAACTCGATCTGAAAGTGATAAATAGAATGGAAACTCAGCCAAATGTTGATGAGGTTCAAGCTGTTTTAATTGGAAATCCTTGAGGATTGGTGTGGATAATACCTCAGCCAGCCATTCAGCAACCCAGGTTAGTAACGTTTCTTCAGCATTAGGTTGAGCTGGAGCATTCTCCTCCAGTGTCTGATTTGAAAAAGCCAGTCGGTATTTTTCAAGCAACTCCGTCCATAAACTGGAGTAGTCATTTTTAAAACGTCGACGAATTTCAAGATGCCAATATCGTGTATCCTGAAAATCAATATGTTCAAAGATTTCATGCAAGAAATTTCCTGCAATGGTTCCCATTGGAAAATTGGCTTTGATCCATGCAATCGGTTGCTCAGACTGTATTTGCTGAGTAATTTCGATCATCGGGGGTTGGATCTCATCCTCGGCACGCTCTTGTTTTTGTTCAGAAACTGCCAGTGCATCTTGAATCTGTTGTCGCGTTAAATGTTGGGCCAATGCACTAAAACTGGTTTTTCCTCGCGGATAAAAACGCTGTGTTGGAAATGCTTGCGCAAGTAATGGCAAAGGATTTTCAGACTTAGGTTTTTCCAGTGCGAGAGGGCGCTCGGTCAATAAGCCTTCCATACAACTGCCGATATGCTGAAAAACATCAGCACCTTGACCGCGCCAGAATGCCAGTCCCGTAGTCGACTTTTCTTTGACATCACTCAACATGGCATAAACACGATAACTGGCACGGGTCAACGCCACATACCACAAGCGATGATGTTCAGCTAAAGCACGTTCATTATGTTGTTCAATATCTTTTTTATCCAGTAGATTGCTGTCATTCACAGCCACCACACGCTGCTGTTCAGTCTGCCCTGTTTGGCTGTTCAACTGGACTGCTGTTGAAAAGTTCAAAGTCTTATTGATTTCTTTAAACTCTTTGTCTGCACCCAGTAAAAAGACAAATTTGAACTCTAGGCCTTTCGACTGGTGAATGGTCATCAGTTGCACGCCTGCCTCATTGGACAGTTTACGTTCCATTTCCCATTCCCGCTCCATCGGTGCAGTCAGCTGTTTCATATACCAATGATAAAGATTCTGCGCACCCTGATACGCTTCACTGTGCTGGCTGAGCAGTTCAGTTAAATGACGTAAATTCACCACCACACGTTCATTATCCCGACTACGTTTTTCCACCAGTTTTTCCCAGACCGTACACTGATTGAGTAAATATTGCCAAGCCGTTAAAAAACCTTGATTCAGCCACATTTCACGAACCTGATCAAACAACTCAATGTATTTACTTAAACCATCTGCATGCTGTTCTAAAGCAATCAAAGCTTTTAAGTCCAAACCCATCATACGACTTAATACGGCACGTTTTACTTTTGCTTCGTGATAAGGATGTAAAATTGCAGTCAATACAGCACCGACATCACGGGCAATCTGACTTTCAAAAACACTTTTCTTTGAAGGTCGATTGGTGCGAATACCCAGAAACTCTAAAGCAGCTTGTGCCTTATCCAGCCCATCATGGTTTTTCGATAAAATGGCAATATCATTTTCATCTATCGGACGCTGGGCGGATTTCTCCTTAAAAAATAAACTGCCTTGAACACCTCGATTGAGCAAATCACGAATTTTCCACGCCACTTGTTCTGCTTCAAGCTGTTTATCTTCCAGTTTGAGCCATCTTAAGGGTTGAGGATTTATCTGCCCCTGATCCATTAAATCTGGATGCGGACGATTTCCTGCCTGTACAGGGGTATAGATCACCTGCTCACCAAAATCCATTTGCCGTTGAAACAAAGCATCAACCACTTCAACCAAAGGTTTTACCGAACGGTGGTTATAGATCAAGTTATATTCATTGCCATCCTTACCGAATACATCCTGATGTGCTTTTAAAAAAGTCAGCATGTCCCCACCACGGAAACCATAAATGGCCTGTTTACGATCACCCACCATGATCATGCAGCCCTGTTTGACTCGACTCGGATGACGCCAAATTTGCGCCAACATATCGTCTTGATCTTGGTTGGTATCCTGAAACTCATCAACCAGAATTAAGGGATACCGTGCATGCACAAAAGTGGCAAAACGTTGTCCTTGTTCGCCTTGTAAAGCTTCTGCAAGTGTTCGAATCTGTTGGGCAAAAGTAGTTTCACCTTTTTGTTGCAATACTTGCGGCAAGCGCTGCTTCACTTCTTGCGTCAAATAGTATTTAAGAAAAGTATTGGTTCCGAGTAGCTGATTTTCAAATACTTCAATTTGTCCATAGATATTCAACAAATGCTGAACAAGGGGATGTTGATAAAAGCCCGACTGTATATTTTCAGGAGCGGCTTTCTTAAAGATCTGTTGTTCACGAAGCACTTTGATCAAAGTGGAAAAATCAGACTTTTCCACTGCCAAACCAGCACTTAGATAATACTTATAGCCCTGCTGTTGTATGGTTTGAATAATGTGTGGCAAACTCTTGGCAAAAATACGATGAAAACGATCACTCCTGAATTTTGTTCCATTACAAAACTTATAATAATCACCATCCAATAAATAATAGGCTTCCAGGGTTTGTAACTGTTCCAATTGGACTTGTGACAGTTGTTCTATTGCCTGTTGAAAAGATTGGGCATCTGCTGTTGAAAATTGAGGCTCAATGAATTTTGCCGAAGCAAAATTTAAACTTTGCTCAACTGTCGTTAGGTAGTAGTCGACGCCATGCAGCTCCCCTGCAAACATCAGGCTATCAATAATGTCTTGCGGTTGCTTTTGAATCCATGCCCTTAAAACATCATGAATCAACTGATAAGTATAGCTTTTTGCATCATCGGTAATTTCTGCACGTTCAATCTTGCCACTTTCAAAAGCAAATTCACGTAATAGTTTTTGGCTAAAACTGTCTAAAGTCCCCACAAACAATTCATCAAATTGATCAATCACCAGTTTTAGGCGCTCACAGGCATAAGCCACTTGCGACGCAAATGTTTTTAATAGTTTAGAAAATAAAGGATCTGTTTCCTGTTGTGCTTTGCTTAAGACCTGCGCTTCAGTCAGTTCCCGACATGATTCAAAATAGTGGAAAGTATCTTGTAAACGTGAACGAATCCGACTTTTCAACTCTGCGGCAGCTTTGCGGGTAAACGTGGTCGCAATCACTTGACCCGGTAAGTATTTTTCTAAGAAAATCCGCACCATTAAACTAGACAAGGTATAGGTTTTACCGGTGCCCGCGGAAGCTTCGATCCAATGTAAACCTGCAAAATGCATATCCTCAATGGGCTGAATCGAGACCCGCTTTTGGTGGGTAGGGGTTGTGCTCACGAGGGATAAATTTACGGAAGTCATGCTTATTCCTCCGCAACGGTTTGATGCTGATAAATGGGTTGATACAGATCATGGGCAAATTGATCACAGGCATGTTTGAGCAGTGCAGATGCATCTTGTTCCTGCAAAATAAACTGCCAATCCCGATGCCTTTTGCTCCATTCCATTTCAGTCAGATCATAGGGCAAAAATGCATCACCTTTGTTCCATTCATTGAGAATTACGCTGAAATCCTCAATCATGAAATGTCCAGAGTCCCCAACCTTCCAGGTCAATGTTTTATTATTTTCAGCGGGCTTCAACAATAATGCAGCAGGCAGTACCAACGGTTCTGACTGCCCATAAGTAAAGGCTTTAAACCATGCCAATAAATATTGTTTGGCTTGTGCTGAACTTAAGCCTGTATTGATGATCGTCACATCACTGAATATCGCAATCCGTTGTAGAGATTTCGACTGTTCTGCCTCCAGATTTATATAACTCAGCCACAACAGATACTCTAACCAAACTTTAGTACGACGTTTAGCACGAGCACTTGAGGCATCTAAACTGACCCAATCCGCGAGCTGATGTTGAGGTAATGTAATGTTCATGACCAAACCAGATTCAATCCGCCACTGACGCTGTGTTGTCGCAGTCACTTCAGGTGCATAACGTTTTAATCGTTCTTTTAAACGGTCTTGTTCAGCCAAGCCAATTTGCCACGCGCTGAGCTGAACTTTGCCAATCGGTAATTGATTCTGTAAGAGTCTCATATCCTTGAGTGCAGCATCATCTGCAGAATGAAGCACTGCCTTTTGTAAAAAATCTCGGATTTGATAGCGCGCCAAGCCATCCAAAATCAACGGTTCATTCGATGCCGGCATATCATCTGCGCCTAGATTTTCAACGCCCAAGGTTTTTAAATATAATCGTGCAGGATATGTCATATCTTGAATCCACTGACCCGCATCCAATACTGTCATATCGTCTTGAACGGATGGATAAGCTGTATTCACCCAAGCATCGCGTTGCGCCAATACCTCAGTTTGACGTATCTGTTGTGCGACTTGAAACCATTGATCCTGATAACGGACGGACTGTTGCGATTCAAAACCACGTGGCTCAAAAGGCTGTAAAGTATGCACATGATATAAAGTTTGAATATGTTCGGGCACTTCAATCCCATCTAATAATACTGTTTGTGCTACAGCCCCGGCAGTCAAATTCTCAGGGGACGTATTGGATACAGTTACCGATCGCAGATGATCGGTTTGAGCAATAAAGGCAATATGATTGATCAACTCCTGTAACACACTCGATGGATCTCGAACCTCACCATCGCTGACATCGAAACCATTATAAAATAACCAGAGATTTTCTTGTGCCAACAATAAAGCATCTAGAAATGCGCCCTGATCATCATCCAAACGAGAACGATCACCCAACTGAGGTTTAAGAAGATGCATTAAATCAAATGGCACCTGTACATCACGATCTGGGAATTTACCGCTATCCAAGTTTAACAGCACGATCAGCTTATAAGGCAGCGGGCGAATTTGTCCGATCTGACTAAACGTAATCTGCCCTGTCGGTAAAGCCTGATCAATTTGCCCCTCGAGTAAATTTTGAATTTCATTGAGTAGATAAGTCAAAGGCAAGTTAATCTCTTGGAGAATAGACTGTTCCTGCTCGTCATAAAAACTCGCCAAAGTCAGCATACGTTCTTGCTTTTTAACGATCTCACGTACCGTTTTTAAAGATTCGACACCTGCCTGTTCAAATTCGGCAATATCCTGCATCAGCAATTTCAACCACGCTTCCACATTGCATTTTAATGGGGTCTGCTTGCCTAGCTCATGTGCAATCATCCAATCTCTACGATGGTCAAAGTCTTGATAAATCTGTACCAAGGTGGTGATCAGTTCAAAATCACCTGTCAAGACCTGTGCAAAACTCAACACATTTTCAAACAAGCGATGCTCTGGAATTGCAATGCCCAACACCAAACGATCCAATGCGAATTTAAAACTAAAACGAAAATCATCATCGTCTTGGCTCAACGAACGCTGTAAATGCTGCGCATCTAATCCCCGTTTAAATCCTGCATTGATCAGCAGTTCAATCATACGTTCTGTATTTGGAATATCTAAACCATAACGTACCTGAGTTGCGGTTAGACTTAGCCAATCTGCAAAATCTTCTAGGCTAAAACGACTTTCAGTCAGCTGGATACGCCCCAACACAGCTCGCCACGCATTATGGGCATCCAATGCCGTCACGCCTGCAATTTTCACAGGCAAATAAACACTGTCCTGATTCGGTGTATGAGGGAATACACTGCGGATCAATGACTCGATCTGTTTTAAATCTGGAACTAAAACGAGAATATCATTTGGACGGCGAGGTTGATCTAGCGTGCTTTTGGCTAACCAAGCAATCAGTTGATCTCTCAATACTTCAAGTTGTCTTAATGCAGAATGACATACATGGATCTGGATCGAATCATCCGCTTGTGCAATGGGATAAGCATGTGCTTCTGGCTCAACCAAATACAGGATATCTGACTGGAGCTTAGTTAATAAATTAATCGGTTCTTCATCGACAAAAGCATCTACCCATTGTCCTTCTTCTCCAGAAGATAAATTGGAGAGAATCGAAAAATGATCACGCGCCTGTTTGCCGAAACGTGTCAATAAAGGATGACGTGATTCGCGGATTTCAGCATTGAAGTTTAAGGTAAACTCATCAAAAAACTTTTGAATATCTGCATCTGTTGCATTGGGATTTTTGCCAATAAAGCGTTCTTTTACTCTTAAATCGTATTGTTTCTTCCAATTTGGATCGACACTGTCTGCCCAATATTCTTGTGATGGGTTGTAATGTAAGATCACCACATCCAAATATTGTCCAAGTCGTCTCAAAAACTGTAATTGGCTGGGTGGCAAATCCAATAAGGTAAAAACAATCAGTTGACTTGGCAATTTTTTTAAAACCCGGGAACGTTGTTGATCATCGTCCATGACACGCCAAAAATCAGCATCAACACTTTGCATTTCAATAAAATCGTCATGAAATGTATGTTGCCATAACCAACGTTGCCAATTTTCCAGTTCTTGTGCCTGATTCAGTGTAAAGGCTGAAATCTGCTGATTGGTCTTAAAAAATTGCTGTTCTAAATTTAATGCTTCTCCACGCCCCCATTGTGCCAACCAATTACTTGGACACTGACACGCCTGATTCTGCGGACACCCCCCTACACAATCAGCACGGTATAACATATAGTGGCTGAACAGTTTTGAAACCTGCTCAGACACCCAATACAACATATTTTGCTTTTTGAGCTGTTTGTCCAAGCCTTGCTCTAATTGTGAAGCAGCATCATAGATCCGTTGAACAATAGAATGCAGTGGATGATCCTCAGCCAGACTATTTTCATCATGTTCAATAAAGCTTTTTAAAGTCTGATAAATCCGCCACTTCATAATTAGCCGTGGAATATTTGCTTTACGTACTTTATCTTTATCATCAAGCACCTGCTGATAAGCAAACCATTGAAACCCACGAATACGCTGATGAAATTGGCTATTGGCGCTAATGCCCTGTTGTTCTGCGATACGTTGACTCAACCATTCCTGCACTGCTGCACTGGGGACAATAAAATGTTGCGTTTGCAAAACTGCAAAAGGATTTTTGGATGGCCGAATGGTATTCTGCAAAAGCCCTTGCACCAAGACATCAATGCGTTGGCTTTGAATCACATGTATTGCCATAATTCCTCAACTATCAATATTCTATTGTCTATGTTCATGCACAAAACATAAACATTCGCCACTATACAACAACAATATACTATGGCATTTTTAAAACATTATTTGGAAATAACTTCACAATTTCAAGCTCAAACATGAGTTTCCAGAAATATGACAAAAAGCTTGAAACATAGGTATTTGATTTATGAAAATTGATAAAATTCCAGACTCGATTGATCCTGCCTTGAATCTAGAACAGATTCGTGAAGAATGCTTGGAACTGGTTAAAAAGCGTTCTTATGTTTCTGCCGGTGCAGCTGTAGTACCCGTGCCTTTTTTTGATGTGGTCATCGATGTCGGTATGTTGTCTTTCCTCATCCCTGAAATCAATGCACGTTTTGGTTTAGCACCAGATCAAATCAGCGTTTATGATCCTGCCACCAAGAAAATCCATTGGAATGAACTCCGTAAACGTGGTTTTGAGTTTTCAGGTTTAGTCGTGGCACGTACTGCTGTTAAAGCATCCTTTAACAACATGGCTGCAAAAATCATCACCAAACAAGTGACCAAATTCATTCCGTTGGGTGGTTCAATTATTGCCGCAAGTTTAGGCTATATTGTGATGAAAAAAGTAGCTGAAACACATGTTGATGAATGTTATAAGCTCGCAAAAGGCATTCAGCAAAAACAACAGGCCAGTGTGGTTAAATATTCTTAATCTAAAAATATAAAAGCAAATAAAGCGGGATTAAGCCCGCTTTATATCAATCAGCCATAGAAGAATAGTTTACTCAATCAACAGCCGTTTTAGTCCGCTTTTAACTGTTTGAGAATAGCCTTCAATACCTGAATCCGCGCTGAATATTTGTCATTGGTTGCCACAATATGCCAGGGAGCGTATTCAGTATCAGTACGTTCAAACATATCTGCTGCCGCATTTAAATATTCATCCCAATGTCCACGATTTCGCCAATCTTCAGGCGTAATTTTAAAACGCTTGTGCGGTGTTTGCTCACGTGCTTTAAAACGGGCTTCCTGTTCTTCCTTGCTTATCGCCAACCAGAACTTCACCAACACCGTCTGGTTGTCAACCAAATCCTTTTCAAACCGATTGATTTCATCGTATGCACGTTGCCACTCAGCCGGCTTGGCAAATCCTTCAATTCGTTCAACCAATACCCGCCCATACCACGTTCGATCAAAAATACTGATTTTTTCTTCTGGTTGCAGCTTAGTCCAAAAACGCCATAAATAGGGTCGGCGTAATTCGTATTGCTCAGGCGCTGCGATGGTATAAATTTCATATTCACGGGGATCAAGATTTTTGACAATGCGTTTGATTGCCCCACCTTTGCCCGCCGCATCCATGCCTTCAAAGGTGATCACGACATTTCTTGAATCGTTACGCAGGGCTTCAGATACTTTTTTGGTGAGTTTTTTTAATTCATCTTTGTACTGGTCTTTATCCAACTCATCTGTTGCAGGTTGCTGCAAAGCTTCAGGAACAGCAGCCTGTTTCCATTTCGTTCTGACACTTGTTTTATGCTTCGGTAACTTTTTCAATGCCTGTAAAACATACTGCGCAAACTGTTGATCTCGCGCAACAGCATCATCACAGTCAATCACATACCAGTCATCGGTAAAACGTTGTCGCAGCTTTTGTACAGTATCGTATTGTTTTTTATTGCGCCAATCCAAACCCATCAGCTTATGCCAACGCTGCTCAGATGAATCCATCGAATCCAAACGTTTTTGCAAGCTTTTCCATGGCAAATCAAACCAAACTTTAATCACATCGACATGGTTGTTTTTAAGGTCCTGTTCAAAAGTACGCATATTTTCAACATAGGTATCAAACATGGTTTCATCTAGAGGTTTTGACACATGCATCGCGGTTGAGAGTAAGTCACTGTACCAATTTCCAAAAAAAATCTGGATTTGTCCTTCAGAAGGAATATGACGGGCATAAGGCTGCCAAAAACTTTGTTTTGTCGTGAATAAACACGGTGGATCTGCTTTGACACGTAAATAACGAGGATCAACCCATTCACGTAATTGTTTAACTGCTTCCCCTTTCCCCGCCAACTCAATTCCACTGACCAGAATGACTAAACTTTTTGCATTGTTTTTGTCTTTTGAATTCTTTAAGGCATACTGCGCCTCGATCAAATCAACGGATAATTCTTCTTCATCACGCAACGCAAACGGTAATTGTTGTTCGATCATCTGCTTCTCTACTTATCTGATGGTCTTTTCGAGTATACCCATTCCCCCACAGTGGCGTTATATATTTTCTGTACAAAAACACAAGGTTTTGTCTATTTAAAACTCCACTGACCATATTTCTTGATTGTTTTTTCACTTTTGTCATAGTCCTGTGCCTCAACTCGCTTTATCCTGTAAATAAAAGAAGTTTAGAGTTTTTGTATGTCAAAACTTGCTGCACTTGATCAGCTTTTAGAACAATATCAACAATTCAGTTATCATACTGACCCCGTTTTAAAGCAACGCCTGCATGAAGCACAGGATTGGCTAAAAGCCCGCATTCAAAACACTCACCATGATTTGTTTAATCAAAAAGAAAATCAGCTGATGGCGAAATATTTCATTCAGCGCCTGTATGGCGGTCCTGAGTTTGATGATTTGGCTGTGCAAATTGAACGTTTGCTTAAATATGCCCATAAAGCTGAGAAAATCATTCCTGAAAATGCCATCAAAACTGGATTGAAATCTGTTGGTTTGGCTGTACTTGCCATGCAACTGGATGAGCAGGTCGCCGCGCAATTACTTAAAGACTACCCTGTACATCAGGCGATTGATGATGACATGATGCGACTGACGCTGTTAAAACTCGATCAAGCCGAGGCTCGCCAAAAACAGTTAAGTTTATTGGATGATTTAGGTGGTGCACTGGATAAATATATGCGCTCATTTATCATGCATACCGCCTTTAAAATGTGTAAGGGTACGGCAACAAAATATAAGTTTGAATTGATGTATGACTTTATTGGCGAAGGCTTTGTTGCCATGAAACCAATGAAATCTGCGGCTAAATTTATCCATGAATTTACGCTGAAAGAAAGAGAAATTGTTGAAAAAGTTCATCGTGGCGATCCAAACCCTTTCCAGATTTAATCTATTCAATGATGCTCTCAGACCGATCTTTAGGATCGGTTTTTTGTATATTATTCATAACAATTGCATCATGAAGACTGCAAAATTTTGCAGAATCTGTCATTATGCAGTGCAATATAAAATTTCCTATTTTTGTGTTCAGGAGTGACTCAAATGTCGAATGAAAACCAAAAGCCAACAGCATCGGCTGAAACGGCAACAAATACAGACAAAGTGAGTCCATTTCTAAGTGAACCATTACCGCAAGGTGCACCTCAGGGGCAACAACAATCCTTACAGCAGCAGATGACGGATACCCCTGTGTCAGGTCAAGTACCTAAATATAATCTGCCACGTGGCGCAAATACGGGCAATGTCGGTGCAACCACCCACTTTGGCTACAAAACTGTCAATAGCGAAGAAAAAGCACAGAAAGTTGCAGAGGTTTTTCACTCTGTTGCAAGCAAATACGACATCATGAATGACCTGATGTCATTTGGTATCCATCGTTTATGGAAACGTTTTGCAATTAATATGTCTGGCGTGCGCCGTGGACAGCATGTACTCGATATTGCAGGTGGAACCGGTGATTTAGCCAAGGTTTTCAGTCGTGAGGTTGGTCCTACAGGTCATGTGGTATTGTCAGATATCAATGAGTCCATGTTGAATGTTGGTCGTGATCGTTTAATCGATGCGGGCTGCACCAATGTTGACTTTGTTTTAGCCAATGCTGAAACTTTAGAACCTTTTGCAGACAACAGTTTTGACTTGCTTACCATCAGTTTTGGCTTGCGTAATGTCACGGATAAAGATGCTGCATTACAGGCGATGTATCGTGTTTTAAAACCAGGCGGTCGTTTATTGATCCTTGAGTTTTCTAAACCTGTGTTTGAACCATTTTCAAAGCTATATGACCTCTATTCATTTACCGCATTGCCGATCATGGGTAAAATTGTGGCAAATGATGCTGAAAGTTATAAGTATTTAGCAGAATCAATCCGTATGCATCCAGATCAACGCACACTGAAGGGCATGATGGAAAATGCGGGCTTCCAAAACTGTGATTATCACAATCTAACGGGTGGTATCGTTGCGGTACACCGTGGTTTCAAACTGTAATTTTCCAAAATAGCACAAGCAAGGTTGGGTTATGTGGTCAATTCTGGCACTCGGTGCAGTTGAACGATTCATCAATCATGGGATTAATTTGGATGCGATTACTCGCATTCAATTCAATCAATTACAAGGCAAGCTGCTACGTGTCGTCATTGATGCACCCCAGCTTTCTGTTGATGTCTTTTTTGATGAACATAAAGTTCGTCTTGAACCGACTGTTACAGGTAAAAGCCAAACATCTTCTATTTTTGAACAGCGTCCTTTTGATCAAACTAGTCATATTTCAGAAGCCACAGCAACATTGCATGTTAAAAATGTAGTTGAATTGGTCAAGTTATTTGTTGCTGATGAAGTTGGCAATATTCCGTTACAGGGTGATTATCATCTTTTGCAGGACATCCAGAAGATTATTCAACAGACGGAACCTGATTTAGCCTCACAATTAAGCCCATGGATTGGTCCAGCACTTGCGCATGAGATCGGTAAGATTCAATTTGCGCCTCAGCATTTAAAACGTTCTTTACAAAGCCATTTATTTTTTGCTGAAGACTTTTTAAAAGAAGACAGTGGCATTCTAGCTCCCCGCTGGCAAATGAATGATCTGCAACACGCTACGCGTCAGCTGAATCAAAATATTGATCGCATAGAAGCAAAAATCCAACAACTCAAAGCTCTACTTAACTCACACCAAGATCAGGTAATTTAATTTATGATTCCGCATATTGCCCGTTTATTCGAACTTTGGCGTATCGCAGCGCACTATAGACTCGACACACTGGTTCCTGCGGAAGAGTTACCTGAAAAAGTCCGCCATGCGCTGTCTTTAATTCGCCTGCACCCTGCCGCATGGTCAAGTAAAGAACGTAAAAATCCGCTTAAGCTTAAAGAAGCTTTAGAAGAGATGGGACCGCTTGCAATTAAATTAGGGCAGTTGCTATCAACACGACGTGACTTAATTCCACCTGAAATTCTACAGCAATTGGTTTTATTGCAAGATCGGGTGAAACCTTTTGGCTCGGATGTAGCTAAGACACGCATTGAACAATCACTGAAAGCCAATATTTCAAGTATCTTTGCAAGATTCGATGAACAACCTCTCGCTGCGGCTTCAATCGCACAAGTGCATACGGCAGCTTTACATGATGGTCGTGAAGTCGTGGTCAAAGTGACTCGCCCAGATATTCGCAGTCAGATTCTACAAGACTTTGAAATTTTGCAGTGGCTCGGTGCAAGCTTGGAAAAGCGTCTTGAAGCGGCACGTGCAGTGCATTTATCTGAAATTATTCAAAATTATCGCCAAGTTATCTTAAATGAACTTGATCTGACACTGGAAGCAGACAACACTCGCCGTATGCGCCATTACTTCACAGGCTCAAGCATGATGTACGTGCCGGAAGTCTATATGGACAGCAAAGATGTCATGGTGGCTGAACGCATTACAGGGGTTCCGATTTCAGATGTAGAAACCTTCGAGCGTTTGGGTATGGATCGTAAGGATCTTGCCGAGAAAGGCTTGACCATCTTCTTTACCCAGGTATTCCGAGATAATTTTTTCCATGCGGACATGCACCCAGGAAATGTTTTTGTTGAGACCTTAAATCCAAGCCAGCCCCGCTATATTGCGCTGGATTGTGCCATTATGGGTGAATTGTCTAAGCAAGATCAGATGACCGTTGCCCGTATGTTGCTTGCAGTCATGAACAGCGACTTCATGCAGTTGATTCAGATTGTGCATCAAGCAGGTTGGATTCCACCGGGCACAGATCAAGATGCCTTGGCTCGAGAAATGCGTCGCACCGTTGGACCGATGGTGTCTAAACCGATGCATGAATTAGATTTTGCTGGCATTTTAATTCAGGTCATGGATATCGCTCGTCGTTTCCATTTAGAAATCCCCCCACAATTGATGCTCTTACTCAAGACTTTGGTACACGTGGAAGGCTTAGGTACAGACTTATACCCTGAGTTAGATATTTGGAAGTTGGCAAAACCTATTCTGACAGAATGGGTCAAATCCCAAATGAATCCACAAAAGAATCTAAAAGAGCTGGGACAAAAAATTCCTGATTTACTGTTAGGTGCTCAGGATTTTCCAACATTGATGATTGATAGTTTAAATGGTTTAAAAAACCAGTCTGCTTGGCATGCCAAACAATTGCATGAATTGCAGATGATGCGCTTGGAAGTTGAGCATCAACAAAAACGAAGTTGGATTTTTGGTAGCCTCATGGCGATTTTACTATCAATAGCCATCATTGCGCCTTGGTATATTTCGATTATTTTAATCATCTTGGCCAGTATTCTAGCCATCTGGCGGATTGCTAAATAACATTAACGCGCCTATTCAAAGAATAGGCTTTTTTGTTTGAATGACTGCAAAGTCATCTACTGACACCTCTCGCCATTGTTGAACAATTCGCTGAACTTAAAATGAAAATATCCGTTTGAGTGAGTGTCACAATGATTCAGATTTTACAGAAACATCCTTCTGCTTTAACCCTCCGTGCAGGCTCACTCGCAAAACAACTTATCGAAAAAGAAGGCTTGCAGCCACAACAGGTCGATATGATTCCTGGCGCAGCAGGAGGCCCAAAAGGTATCGGTCTCATGGGACTTGATCAAGCCATTTTTGGAAATTTTCTACAACGTGCAAAACAACGACGTTTCTTAATCGGCTCATCTGTCGGCGCATGGCGTTTTGCAGGGATTTTGGCACAAGGCGAACAACTTGGACCAGAACGTTTAGCTGAGTTATATATTCATTTGCCTTTTCATAAAAAAATGAATATTGCGGAGATCGAGAAAATTTCTCGAGAAATGCTGTATCGCATACTCGACCAACAATCCAGAAAACTGGTCGAACACCCTGATTACCATCTCACCATTATCTCAGCCAAAGCCGAACATTTGTTTCAGAGTGATCAAAAGCTTGCCCTATATGCTTCCTTATTGGGCATTATCGGCAGTAATGCGATTTCAAGACAACATCTGAGTAAGTTTATGCAGCGGGTGATTTGTCAACCCGCACAATTTCCACAATTTAAAATTCGGGATGATGCATTTAAAACGCATTATTTAAACTTTGATCAAGACAATGTTGCTGACTGGCTGATGGCATCAGGTTCAATTCCAGCAGTGACACCCGCTGTCAAAAATATTGCCAATGCACCTCAGGGGGCATACCGCGATGGTGGTTTGATTGATTATCACATCGACCTGCCTTTTGAAAGCAAAGGAATTGTTTTATATCCACATTTTAGCGACAGTATTATTCCGGGTTGGTTCGATAAAATGTTTAAGTCGCGTACAGCCAATCCTCGAAATCAAGCACGAACTTTACTGATCTCGCCTTCTCAGGCTTATTTACAATCATTGCCTCTAGGGCGTTTGCCTGACCGTAAGGATTTTGTAATGAAGGGTTTAGATGATCAAAAACGAATTGCATGGTGGAAGCAATCCGTCGCAGAAAGCCAACGACTCGGGGATGAGTTTCTAGAATTGACTGAAAAGCAGAATTGGGCTGAGCGAATACAGGATTTATAGTCACTGATTTCTATTTACAATTGAAACAACAAGGACGTTGTACAAAATAAAGTGTGTTGATGACTGATTTTTTGTTAAATTTAAATCATTCAACAGGCTTATGCTAATAATGACTCAAAATAAAATTCCAAAATTTGCCATCGTTGGAGCAGGAACGGCTGGGCTTGCAGCTGCAATTTTACTTGCGCAACAGAATATTCATGTCACCATTTTTGAGAAAGCTGCTGCACTTGAACCTGTTGGTGCAGGTCTGCTATTACAACCCTCAGGACTGGCTGTTTTTGAACACCTAGGTGTTTTAGAGGATGCTTTAAAACTTGGCGCATGGGTCACAGGTTTAGAAGGACAACTCGCCAATGGGTTTAAATTGGTGGATAGTCATTATGCACAGGCTCACCCCGATTTTTATGGTCTAGGTATTCATCGGGCAACCTTGTGCCACGTATTGGAAAAAAAATGCCAGGCATATGCTGAATGGATCACATGGCAAATGAATACCGATATTCATCGGCTTGAAGAATCTACAGATGAAATTCGAGTCATCGGCACCCATCAACATGAATACTTTGACGATGTTTTTGATACCGTCATAATTGCCAATGGTGCACGAAGTCAGTTAAGACCCAGTCAATGGGTTAAAGTTGACCAAGCTTATCCTTGGGGAGCCAAATGGACCATTGTGCCCGAATGTTTAGCATTGGATACACAGATCCTGCATCAATTTTATGACCGCGCTAAAATCATGATGGGAATTCTGCCCACAGGCGCTATTCCAAATCAACAACAGCAACGACTTTCCAGTATTTTTTGGAGCCTACCCAGCAATCGGCTAGAGAGTTTTTTACCCGACCAACACGCACGTTCCAAATGGCTCAACGAAATTTCCAAACGCTGGAAACCTGCAGCGGATTGGTTAGAGCAGGTCATCGCCAATCCAGAAGAAAAACAGCAATGGCTTTCAGCCAATTACCGTGATGTAGTACTTTCCAAGTTCGGTGAGGGACGTATTGGAGTGATGGGGGATGCTGCACATGCAATGAGTCCACAGCTTGGTCAAGGTGCGAATATGGCACTTTTAGATGCATGGGCTTTGGGACAAGCTGTTCAACATGCAAGCGAAAATCAAGGGATCAATTATGCAAAGCTTTGGCAAAATTACCATCAGCATCGGAAAAGCTCGACAGATTTTTATCAATTTCTAAGTCGCTTGCTTACACCACTGTATCAATCTGATCTTTGTTGGGCAAGTGCTTTGCGAGATTTCAGCTTTTCGTGGATGTATCGAATTCCCTATTTTCGCAAAGAGATGGCCATTACGGTAACAGGCTTAAAGTCAGGTATGTTGAGCCAAATGAAGTATCAGGATATTGCGCAATCCTCAGTGAACAGAAAAAAATACTGAACAGCATGACAAGACCATATATGCAACAGCCCTAAAGCTGATCTTGCTCGATAAAATACTGGCATTCCGCTCACTCAGATAGATGAACATGAATGCAAATTCATTATATTTCATCAAAAATTTTATCAAGGACTCAGGTTCAGATAACATAATTGTTGCTGTTTATATCTGACAATTTTATGTGACACCCTGATCCCGTTTGGAGGCATGCAGGTCGCCGTTGATCAAAGATAGATGCATAGCACAAACAAAACACTGCTATGTGAGCAGCACAAGCGTTGGCAATCTTTCTGAAAAATAAAGCGCCCGCCAGTCAAATGGATTGAAATTTTTGACAAAATATAAACTTGCAAAAATAACTTAAATAGTAGGTAAGTTTTCAATCTTGTCTGAACAAGACTTTTTAATCTCCATTAAATGCATGATCAATATTTTCCTAAAATGTTGGAAATAACGTACACTATACAAGCACTATACTGTCTACAGCGTGCGTTTAAAGCAACTCTCTTATATTGATTAACTTGGTGAAATCCTATGAACAATCTGCAATGGCTCGATGAAGTAAAATTTAACGAACAAGGACTTATTCCTGCTATTGCACAACATCATCAAACTGGGCGTATTTTGATGGTGGCATGGATGAACCGTGAAGCACTTCAACTCACCGCTGAAAAAATGCGTGGCGTTTACTTCTCTCGTTCACGCAATAAATTGTGGTTTAAAGGTGAAGAATCTGGGCATTTCCAAACCGTCTATGAGATTCGTCTAGATTGTGATGCGGATGTCATCGTTTTACAAATCGAACAACATGGGGGCATTGCCTGCCATACAGGTCGTGAGTCTTGTTTTTACCGTAAGTTGACAGCGAATGGCTGGGAAATTGTTGATGCGCAACTTAAAGACCCACAAGCAATTTATGGCGAAAATACTTCAGCAAATGCGCATACGATTGCCATGAATGCTTCCAATGCTCAGGCTGAACAGGTCGAAGTCTTGGATTATCTAGGCAAAATGATGGCGGAGCGCAAAGCTGCGGATCCGGAATCATCTTATGTTGCCAAGCTCTACCACAAAGGTTTGAATAAAATCTTGGAAAAAATTGGTGAAGAAAGTGTTGAAACGATCATTGCTGCAAAAGACTTTAAAACGGAAGCCAATGAAAATCATAAAAATGATTTAATCTATGAAGTTGCAGACCTATGGTTCCATACTATTGTGATGCTTGGCTATTTTGATTTGGATGTTCAAGTGGTATTGAATGAACTTGCTCGTCGTCAAGGGCTCTCTGGTTTAGTGGAAAAAGCCAATCGTGAGCATTGATTAATAAATCAGCATTGATAATATTTTTATGGTCTTCAATGCATATCAGCCATAAAAAAGCAGCGAATATTCGCTGCTTTTTTATTACAGTTTTCGATTAAGAAGATTTCTTTTCAACAGATGGCGCAATTGGATCAGCAGTCAAATAACCGACAGCAGCCGCATAGCGATCTTTGTAGTTTTGACGAATTAAAGAATCTAGCTTTGGTTGCACGATATCATGCAGCCCTTTTTCCCAATCACCTGCATGTTGGAAATTACTCATAATATAAGTCCAACCATTTATAGCATCAACAGCGTGCAAACCTGTAGATTCAGCGCCTGCTGGGCAAGATAAAATACGTGTTAATACTTTTGTATCTACATGATATGCCCATAAGAAGTTATTTACATGCATCCCGCTATCTTCACCAATAAATAGGGTACGTAATGCTTCTGAGAACTTAATGTTGTCTGGGTTTGCTATTTTATTTGGATTTGCCAAGTTACCTAAAGCATCAGGGGTTGAAAGATCTTCACCTACCAACATAGCAGGAGGTTCCATATGTGTGGATACCCACTCACTGTTAATTAACTGACCTTTATGGTCTACTTGACTGCCCTTTAAAGTATGCGCATATACAGCACCAGCCTTAGGACCTTGGACCTGAATATCTGTCGTTTTATCAATCATCGAAGACTGGACATAAGACATCGCTGAATATGCAATTTTGTCTTTAATGTTGACTGTCGTACCTTCCATTTTAGTGAAGCCCATACTTGCACCAACTAAAGCGGCATAACGATGTGTTTCAAGAAATGCTGCTTCACGCTCTTTGCCAGCAACTAATTTAATCCAGTTATCCTTACCGCTGTAACGAATCTTGGTATAGCTTGCATCTTTAGGATCAACTGTTTTTACATCCATCAAATCAGTAATCTTGTATTTATCTGCCCAACCTTTTACTTCATCGCTGGTAGCATGCCCCAAATTAATCCAAGAAATATCACCTGCACCAGCACCGACACCTGAAGTTTGTTTCCATTTGCCCACATATAATGTTCCAGCAGATAAATCTTTCTCTTTATCGGCAACAAACATAAACAAGCCACCATTGGTTGCATCATCCCCCATCAATGCAGTGCGATTATCTGGCATCACCTGAATCAGCTCATGTGAAATACGCCCAAGACAATAATGCTTTTTAATTGAACTTGTGCCATCTGCATTCACTGAGATTTCTGGCAAATGACCATAATGATAAACATTGGCTTGATTTGCATCACCAAATAAGTTCTTACTAAACACAGGTAAATAGCTGCCCGCAATATTATTCGCATCAGGTTCATATTCTTCGCTTGAAAGATGGGTACCCCATGGAGATAAGCTTGCACCACAGGTGATCCACAAACCATTGACCTTAGATGTATCTACATTGTGATATTTAACTAATGTTAGATGACCTGTTTTAGGGTCTTGATCTAATGTAAGTACAGCAATCGGGGATGGCAATAAACCATACATTGAAGCTAAACTTTGATCGTGTGTTGTATATTCGAATTGAACCACATGGAACACAGGATTTCCTGTTACACCCAATGCTTTCTTATCTGCATCAGTAAAATCTTTACCTGTGGCTTGTTTAAAACTGATTAGAGAACTGCCATCTGGACAGTCAGAGAAGAATTGACGTTCTTTACCCGCAACAGACTTGTCAATAATAGGCTGGTTTTTAATATCGTAATAACCACCCGCCAAGATCTTACCGCCCTTTCCATCACTGACCATATCACCTGTCTGGAAGAAGGTTTTATAGGCAAGTTTGTAGTCAGTTTTGCTATTATCATCCCAAGTAACAGCAAGACCAGATGCTGCTGTGGTTGTTGCCATCGCTGCTGGATTTGACAGAGTTGGGGCATCCATCGGGGTAAATGTTGCGGTCTTGAGTTTAGCTGGGTTGATCGGTTGAACGCTGTCTTTGTCATCATCGTTGCAACCTGCAAGAGTCGCAGAAGTTGCCATTGCCCCAAGTGGAAGAAACGGAATGCTGGCTAACCATGTAAGCACTTCACGGCGTGTGTGTTGGCTGGCTGAATTTGTCATAACTTTATCCAAACATATTATAGAATTTTTCCCGAGCCTAGTTTAGAAAGCAGTTATGACAATCTAGTTTCACTTTTAAGTCATTTTAAAGACAAACATATACAAAAATTCGTATGATGATAAAAAAGCTCAAGTTTGTTGTTTTAAGTTTTTCTTATCAACCTGTATTCTTTTCCATCGCACCCTCATTCCACAACAACCCCATAGATTTAATCCTAGCACTCAGCATTCTTTGCTATACTCAGAGCATACTGAATTTCAACCCAATAAGATTTCATAACGACTGTGCCTTATTCTTTTAATCCGACATCCGAGCAAAGTTTTGCAATTGCAGAAGCAAGAAAAGGACAATCCTTTAAAGTGATTGCCTATGCTGGCACAGGTAAAACCACCACTTTACAGTTAATCAGCGATGCCATGACTGATCGACGTGGGATGTATCTGGCATTTAATAAAGCCATCGCAACAGAAGCACAGAATAAATTTCATCAAAATGTAGATTGCAGAACCTTTCATTCCCTTGCTTTCCGTAGTGTGCCTCGTGGAGTAACCGATAAATTACGCTTGCCCCGTTTAAGCCCAAGTTTTATTGCAAAAGAATATCGACTTGAGCCGATTACATTGAGACGCTTAATGGGAGGACGTTATGAAAAATACGTGTTGATGCCCAGCCGTTTAGCCAGTCTGGTGGCCAACGCAGTCAGTTATTTCTGCTCAACAAGTTCTCAATATCCTGCACCACGTCATATACAAGCACCCAGCTGGTTGCATCCCGATGATGTCGAATCTTTGCAAACACACCTTTATAAAGCGGTAGAGCGTCGTTGGTTGGAGTCGATTGATCCAAACCATCAAGCGGGAATTGGTCATGATATTTATCTCAAATTATGGGCGCTGTCAGATCCATTTATTCCTGCAGATTATGTCTTGTTTGATGAGGCACAAGATGCTGATCCATTGATGCTTGGCATTTTACTACGTCAACGCAATACCCAAGTCATTTATGTCGGCGATGCACACCAACAAATTTACGCATGGCGCGGTGCAGTCAATGCCATGCAGCAAATGCCCCTTCCTGAATCGCGTTTAACCACCTCGTTTCGTTTTGGTGAGGCAATCGCAGATGTCGCAAATCATCTACTCGGTGCTTTGGAGGAAACTGTCCCTCTGTTGGGGAATCCAGAAATGAAATCTACTGTGGTCAACAAACCCCATACCAAAATGCGTGATGCAATTTTATGCCGTACCAATGCCCGAGCAATGGAATTGCTTCTTTCAGGTTTGGTTCAGGGAGATAAAGTCAGTTTGCAAGCCGATCATGCCAAACTAAATCGTTTTGTCGATGCCGCCAGTTTATTAAAACAGGGCAAACGTGTAGTCGATGTTCCTGAATTAGCCTGGTTTAATTCTTGGCATGACGTGCATGAATATTGTGAAACCAATGACGGAAGTGATATCAAGCCTTTAGTTAAACTGGTTGATGACCATGGTACCGACCCACTTAAAAAAGCACTTGCTAAAATTACCCCAATAGAGCAAGCTGATTATGTGATTTCTACCGCACATAAAGCCAAGGGCCTTGAGTGGAATCGAGTTCATATCGAAGATGATTACCAATTTAAAATAAACGGTTTGGAACATAAAATCAGTGATGAAGAATTGAGACTTTTATATGTTGCTTGTACCCGAGCAAAAGCCAGTCTAAATATTCATCACATTTATGATCTGGTACAACAACTGAAAGTAAAAACTCCATTTAAAAATAAGGCAACAGCATAAGGTTTTGATCCCTTCATCAATATGTAAAATTGCATAGTCAAAAGATGAATCGTCATAGATTTTCATGCTGCCCGTTAAATGTCAGGTATCTTATGAAACTAGAAGCAATTCATTTTCGGCATACATACCATTTTGCTGATTTAAAAATAAATTTCGATAATAAAAATAATAAATCGATTACCCTCATTGTGGGTGATCAAGCCAGCGGTAAAACCGCCATCATTAAGAATATTTATCAAGCGCTGAGCTGGTTTCCGGCTCGTCTGAAAGATTTAAGAACGCCTGGTATTGTGATGCTTGATCA
Source organism: Acinetobacter sp. Res13-Abat-PEC15-P4-01 (assembly GCF_015676285.1). Lineage (NCBI taxonomy): Bacteria > Pseudomonadati > Pseudomonadota > Gammaproteobacteria > Moraxellales > Moraxellaceae > Acinetobacter > Acinetobacter sp. Res13-Abat-PEC15-P4-01. The sequence continues at coordinate 45,458 of NZ_JADAIN010000024.1, forward strand.
GGACATCATGCAGGATCGCATTCAATCTAAAATTGATGTTCATATCCATTTCCCAGCAGAAATGGGACAATTGACAGAAAGTAATGCAACAACTGAAGCTGATCCTCAAAGCTGTCATTGGCAGCTTTATAAAACCATTAATAGCTCAGGGATAGGAATCAGCAAAGTTGAACTACAGCAACTCGAACAGTTGGTGGAGCGTTATCAGCAAGTGATTAAAAATGATCCCCTACAAGGATTACCTATGCTGGCTTACTATCCCGCTGAACGTTTTGTCAATGAGGTTAATATTCTCAATAAAAATAATCCGATTGTTTTACAAGCACATAATGCCTACGAATTGGTACCAATTCCCTATACAACCTTTGCTCGATTTTTCGAATGGTTCAGGGAAATGAGTGATATTGAAAATGCACAACTTGCACAATTATTTCAAAATGTTCTAGAAAAAAAACAGCCAGTTGCTCACCTCGATCAAGACTTTCAGCATATTTTATTTCAGGCACATTCGCAATTACATGCACCCAGCTTAAAAGCATTAAAGAAAAGCCTGAATACCATTATTCCTGAAATCACCGATATCTATCTCGAATACCAACCCAAGCTACAACTCATGGTGACTTATAAGGACCACAATTTTAGTTATCAACAATTGTCCAATACCGTCAAAAATTGGTTGGCATTGGTGGGGGATATTGTACGTCGCCTGTGTTTGCTCAATCCATTGAGCCTTTATCCTTGTGAAGAGGGGGAAGGCATCTTGCTGATCGATCAAATTGATGTCGATTTAGATCAACTCGGATTACAGTTCATTGTGGATCGCTTAAATATGGCATTTCCTCGTCTGCAAATCATTGCAACAGCCAGCCATGAAGCCCTGTTGGAGCAAGCGGATGAATATCAATGTTTTAAACTTGAAAATAAACAACTTTATGAAATTAAAAGCAATGATGTATGGGATGAGTATCAACACATCTATGAAAATTTATTGAAAGACATCCCTAAAGATAGCGAACAGCCTTTACTTGAACCCAGTATGCAGAGTCTCAATGCACAACAATTATTTCAGCAATTTCAACAGCTCAATGAAGAGCAACAAGCTGAATTGAAGCGTTTAATTCAGTCAGGTGATGATCAGTCTTCACATAAATCATTGCTTTAAAAAGGATTTAGTCGGACAGTTATTCTGAAAACATGGTGACTGTTGAGAAATGGTCAATCTCTGCTTTTTTTTTACATTCTCAAATCGTGACGATACTTATTTTGAATTGATTTTTTGTCAAAGCTGATCAAAATGATAGATTGCGACTCATGGCTTAAAGATTAAACAGCCAAATGCGATCATAAGCGTATAATTACAAATGTTTGCGCAAAAACTGACAAAATAAATTGATGTTATTCTGCTCATGTAATACTATGAAAAAATCAATTCAAATTAGATTTTTCAATCTTAATTGATTTTCTAATCGTTTTCTCATGTTGCGCAACACAACTGATTTTTACTCATTAATTTAACTCGGCTTTCAAGATTTAAGTTATTGGACTGTTCCTTGCATTCCTCAAATCCTTGAAAGATAAGATTCACATAGGTTTCACGACCTATTCACGATAATGGATACGCGTGTGCTTCCGATTATTATTCTATTACCGTTAATACTTGGCACTACCCTTGTCCTGTGGCTGAAGCAATTCTCTCGTGGGGTAACAGCTTTAGGGGCAATCGGGGTCAGTTTAAGCAGTTTTATACTGTTACTGACTCAGGCAAAAACAGTATTGAGCGGCAATGCCATTTTAGAACAGTGGCAATGGTTACCCCGAATTGGGATTGATTTTAGCTTTCGTCTAGATGCATTAAGTTTAATTTTTTCATTGCTGATCACCGGTATTGGCACCCTGATTTATATCTATGCCTACTACTATCTAAATCCTAAAAATTCTCTCAGCAAACTCTATTCATTATTGATGCTATTCATGGCAGCGATGCTGGGTATTTCTCTATCGAACAACCTCATCATATTATTGGTGTTCTGGGAACTGACCAGTATTTCATCATTCTTGCTCGTGGGTTACTGGAGCAACTATGAAGCAGCGCAACGCGGCGCACGTATGGCACTGACCATCACAGGGATGGGTGGCTTAGCCATGCTGGGCGGATTTATTTTGATTGGTCATATTGCAGGTACCTATCAAATTGACCAACTCACCACAATGACAACAACAATTCAAAGCAGTGGTTTATTTGTTCCAGCCTTATTATTGATTTTATTGGGCGCATTTACCAAAAGTGCGCAATTTCCTTTTCACTTTTGGCTTCCAAATGCGATGGCAGCCCCAACGCCTGTTTCGGCGTATCTACATTCAGCGACCATGGTCAAAGCGGGGATTTTCCTTGTTGCTCGCTTACTTCCCATTTTTGTGGGTTCAGCGTTGTTCCATAACCTCGTGACCACCATTGGGTTGTTTACCTTATGTATGGCAGCATTCTTTGCCATTTTCAAAGAAGATTTAAAAGGTCTACTGGCTTACTCGACGATTAGTCATTTAGGTCTGATCATGTGTCTCTTGGGCATGGGTTCTCCATTAGCCGTTGCAGCGGCGATTTTCCATATCATTAACCATGCCACATTTAAAGCCGCTTTGTTCATGATTGCAGGAATCATTGATCATGAATCAGGTACACGTGACTTAAGAAAACTCAGTGGACTATGGCAACTGCTTCCTTTTACTGCAACATTGACCATGATTACTGCTGCAAGTATGGCAGGTGTACCCCTCACCAATGGTTTTATTTCTAAAGAAATGTTCTTTACGGAATTGTTGGCAAACTTATCTGGTGGCTATGTTGTGCTAGCCGCAATCGTTGCAACCTTGGCTGGGCTATTTGCAGTTGCCTATTCGGTACGTCTGGTACATGGTGTATTTTTTGACGGTGAAGTCGGGCGTGATGTGCCCAATAAAAATGCGCATGAACCGCCGCTTGGGATGCGCCTACCCGCAATTGTATTGGCAACGCTATGTATTCTGGTGGGTATTCTTCCTGCCCTTTTGGTGGAAAATATCGTCAATGCAGGAACACGTGCATCTACACAACATTTAAACTTTGAAGGTGTTCATCTAGCCATTTGGCATGGTTTTAATCTGCCTTTACTCATGAGTGCTGTTGCCCTCATCGGTGGTGTGGTTTTCTACTTTGCCTTAGCCAAAGGTGGACGGATTCGTGAAATTGACCTTGATCCAAGCTTAGGGCGCTTACAAGGAAAATTATTATTTGAAGATTTCCTGAAAAATCTGTTATCACTTTCCCGCAAGCTAAAGAAAAGTACCGAAACGGGTTCACTGCAAAACTATTTATTGCTCATTCTGGCGTTGAGTATCGCTTTAGTCGCCGCACCGCTACTCAATCAAAACCTTACTACAGGCACACGTGAACTTACCCATGCACCATTCACAGCAATCGTACTTTGGTTATTGTTGTTCTCGGCATGTTGGATGATGCTGTGGTTCCATCATGAACGGATCAAGGCTGTGCTAATTAGTGGCGCAATAGGTCTGGTCGTCACCATGATTTTTGTGACGCTTTCAGCCCCTGATCTGGCACTGACTCAAATTACTGTAGATGTGGTTACTACCGTACTCTTGTTGATGAGTCTGTCACTCCTTCCTCAACTGACACCTTATGAATCGAGCCGTACACGTCGCTGGCGTGATGCTGTGATTGCCATTGGTGGAGGTATCGGAATCGGTTGGATTGCATGGCTCATCATGACACGTGATCATCATTCAATTTCATGGTTCTTTGTACAACAGTCACTTCCATTGGGCGGTGGTTCAAATATCGTCAATGTCATTCTAGTCGATTTCCGTGGTTTCGATACCTTTGGTGAAATTGCTGTATTAGGCATCGCAGCGATTGGCGCGCTCTGCATGATGGATGGGATGCGTACACACGGTACCACCATGACAAAAGGATTAAGCTATCGCTTTAACCCGTCACCTTTGATGTTCCGTATGACCGCCTCATGGGTACTCCCTGTTGCTTTAGTGGTCAGTTTGTATATTTTCTTACGTGGACATAATTATCCAGGTGGCGGCTTTATTGCGGGTTTGATCACCTCAATGGCACTGGTGATTCAATATATCGCACTCGGACAAGACCAAGCGGAAAAAATGCTGCGAGCGAAATCAGGTCGGCTCTACGAAATCTGGATTGGATTAGGATTATTGATTGCAGGGCTATCAGGCATTGCTTCATGGTTGTGGGCTCGTCCTTTCCTCACCAGTGCGCATGTCTATGTTGAATCAAGCCTATTTGGAACATTCCATCTCGCTTCTGCGGCAGCATTCGATCTTGGTGTATATGGCACTGTAGTCGGTGCGACAATGTTACTCATTTCTGTTTTAGGCGACTCTAGACATTCCAGTATGTCTGGTCCAGTACCCAAGGAGTAATGCATGATCAGTTTAGAATTTTTAATTGCATCTGCGATTGGATTATTGGTTGCCTCTGGTATCTATCTTATTCTTCGAGCTCGTACCTTTCCTGTTGTTCTTGGATTGGCGATGATTGGCTATGCCGTGAATATTTTTCTATTCGCGATGGGAAGAATACAAATCAGTTCACCCGCCATTCTCACTCAGGCGACAAAAGTCACCGATCCTTTACCGCAAGCTTTGGTACTCACAGCAATTGTGATTGGCTTTGCAACCACCGCTTTTATCGTGCAGTTGGCATTACGCAGCCGATATGAATCGGGTACCGACCATGTTGATGCAAAAGAGGAACCCAGTAGTTTTGACCCACGTGAGGATGAGCCATAATGAGCAGCTTTTTAGATTTTTGGTATGCTCATTCTCCAATTATGAGTATCCTGATTCCGGCATTTACTGGTTTCTTACTCATTTTACTGGGCAATCCTGGTTCTGGGGCTTTAAAACATGATTGGCGACAGCCATGGCGTCGTGGTCTGAGTTTAGTTTCGATTGTTCTCGGACTTGCGACAGCCATTGCTTATCTGCTCCAAGCCAATACTGGAAAAATATTTGTTTATCAATTGGCTGAATGGTCAGCACCATTTGGTATCGTTTTGGTGCTGGATCGTTTATCGGCATTGATGTTGGTGCTTACCTACGCACTTGCAACCCCAATTTTATGGTTTGCCAGTAAGGAATGGGATGAGCGTGGTCGCTACTTCCATGCCATGTTCCATCTGTTGCTGATGGGATTGAGTGGTGCATTTCTAACAGGCGATTTATTCAATCTATTTGTTTTCTTTGAAATATTGTTAATGGCATCATACGTATTGCTATTACATGGTCAAGGCAAAGCCCGTTTTCAACTGGGTATACATTACGTCACCATTAACTTACTGGCTTCAGCCCTGTTCTTGATTGGATTAGGAATGATTTATGGCAGTGTCGGTAGTTTAAATATGGCAGATGTGGGTCGATTGTTACCTACTTTAGACAACGATCAACATCGACTTGCGATTGCGGGCGGTTTACTGCTGTTCGTGGTATTTGGGATCAAGGCAGCCATGTTACCTGTCGGATTTTGGCTACCAAAAACTTATGCTGTCGCAACAACACCAGTTGCTGCCATTTTCACGATCATGACCAAAGTCGGTGTGTATGCGATTTTACGTGTTAACGGCACAGTATTTAATGATGCTTTAGGCGCGCATTTTCTTCAAACATGGTTATTGCCTATCGGTTTGCTCACTTCACTTTATGGGGTCATTGGAGCGCTGGCTACAGAGCGTTTGCGTCGTTTTGTCGGCTTTATGGTGCTGTCTTCGATTGGCACAATTTTAGTTGCCATTTCAATGCTCAATACACAAGCATGGTCGGCAGGTTTATATTACCTGGTCCATAGTACTGTGATTGCAGCATCGTTCTACTTAGTGTGCGGCTGGATTACGTCACAACGTGGTGTAATGAAAGATCACCTCAAAGTTGCGCCTAAAATGAAGCAGGACAAAGTGTTGGCAATGACGTTCTTTCTGATTGCCTTGATGATGGCAGGCTTACCGCCATTTAGTGGCTTTTTGGGCAAAGTTTTAATTTTGCAAGCCACTGCAAATATCCCAGCGCAAGGCTGGATTATTGCGGTGATTCTAATCGTCAGCCTATTGAGTATCATTGCTTTTACCCGCGTCGGATTCATTCTGTTTTGGCGTGCAACTGCACCTGAAAATAATCCTAAAGAGCAAGCTTATGCTGCTTATCAAGCTTTGCCAAATCAAGCACCTCCCCGCAACGATAAAACAATTTATCTATTGCTGGCGGGTTTAATTGCCTATGTTGTCTGTGCCGCACCCATTTTAAACTATGTTGAAAAAACAGCCGCACAAATTACTGATGCATCCCTGTATCAGCACGGTATTTTAAAAACTGATGAACAAGGACAAACCATTAGTGTCCAGCCGTTCGATCCTAACTATGTTCCTGAAACCAAGTACAATGGTGAAATGGTCGATCCAAACGCGCATTATATTCCCTACATTATTAGCCCAGATACTTTACAGGGCGAACATATCTCTGAGTATAAGCAGCGTCAAATCAAAGGACAGGAACAGCAGCATACGGAAAATAATCAACTGAAGCCAATGGAGCAATAAATGCAGAATCAATCATTATTGACCCGTATTGTGCCGCATCCCTTTGTATCTGTGATTGTGGCAATGAGTTGGCTGATGCTGAACCATAGTGCTGAAAGTTTTGATATTGTGGTGGCAAGCGCGCTAGGTCTGATTATTCCCAAATTGATACAGCCCTTTATTGTTTGCACCCCGAATATTCATTGGAAAAGTGCCATTCAATTATTTTTAGTGGTGCTGTGGGACATTATTATCAGTAATATTAAAGTCGCAAAACAGGTTTTGGGCCCCACCAAAAATCTTCAACCCAAATGGTTTCGTATCCCTTTGGACACAGACCACGAACACGTGAATACACTGTTGGCGATGATCATTACCACCACCCCCGGTACTGTCAGTGCCGGAATCGATCAAGAGCGTGGGGATATTTTGGTCCATGCCTTGAGTTGCGATGATGTCGATGCTGAAATCCAAGCCATTAAAGCCCGCTATGAAGTTCCACTAATTGAGATATTTGACCTTCAACCAGGAGACCGCTCATGAGTATTCTGCCTTATGCGTTAGGCATTTGTTTAGTTGCCGTCACGCTCTCCATGTTGCTGTGTTTGATTCGTTTGGTGATGGGACCTTCGATTGTAGATCGACTACTGGCGCTTGATACCCTATTTTTAAATGCGACTTGCTTAATCGTGATTTTGGGTATTTATTGGGCAAGTACGTCAATGTTTGAAGGTGCGCTTTTGGTCGCAATGCTTGGTTTTGTTTCAACTGCTGCACTTGCCCGTTATTTCACAACGGGTCATGTGATTGATTAAGGAGGGCTGCCATGGAAAATAATATACAGCTTATCATGGAAATAACCGTTTCCTTTTTTCTCATTATTGGTGCATTTTTTACTTTAGTTGGCGGGATCGGGATGGTTAAACTACCTGACTTATTTATGCGACTCCATGCACCAACCAAATCGAGTACTTTAGGTTTAGGCAGCTTTCTACTTGCAGGCATGATTTATGCCGCATTTAACAGTCGTTTGGGTTTTGCAGAACTCCTGATTACCTTATTGGCTTTTATTACGGCGCCTGTATCTGCTAACTTAATTGCTCAAGCAGCAATTCATTTACGACTCCGTTCTACGTCTGGGGATGTTCCTGAAGCAATCAATCGACCTTTACCCTGGCAACGTCAGAAAATTATCAAACAATTTAAGGATGATATTTAATTCATCTTGAGCTTAGCAGCAGTGTTAGAAAACATGAAATTTTTAGCACTGCTTTAGGTTAAACACTCAATCAAACACATTCAAGTAAGTTAAAAAAACAAATGCTTAGTGGGTTCTTTTAATCATCCCAGCGCCTCTTTTCTGATTTTTCTACAAAAACATGGTTAAAAAATTAGCACACGCCTCAGCATAAGTTTAAAATTCGAGGCTATGCCTATTCATTGAAACCTGTACAATAAAATCAGCTTAATAAATGAGATTGAGTATGTATACTGGCATTGTTCAAGGCTTAGAAAAAGTGGTCAACATCCGACATAGCGATCACTTTACAACCCTTTATATTTCCAATGAAAATCACTTTTTTGACGATATTTTTATAGGTGCAAGTGTCGCAATTGATGGAACATGCTTAACAGCAACAGGTTATGATACCGTGTTAGATACGGTATCATTTGATGTCTCCGCACTCACCATGTCATTGACCACACTACAATTTTTGAATATTGGTGATCAGGTCAATGTAGAAAGGTCAATTAAAGCCGGAATGGAAAATGGTGGACACAATCTTTATGGACATATTGAAGGTATGGCAACCATTCGGGATCTTATCCATACAGGTGAGACGGTACATATTGATCTTGTCATCCCTGACGAAAATATCAAATACTTCTTTAAAAAAGGTTTTATTGGACTACAGGGTTGCAGTCTGACGGTCAATCGGGTTGATCGAAAAAATAATGAAATATCAGTGGATTTAATTCCAGAAACCTTGCGATTGACCACATTTAAACATGCTCAAGTCGGTGGAAAGCTCAATTATGAAATCGACCAAATGACCCGTACCATGGTGGATACTTTAGAAAGTATCCACCAGCGTCTTCAGGAAAACTAAAAAAGCACATATTTACGATGAGCTTTTTTGGTACTTATTTGAATTAACTATAAAGCGGTGGATGAACTTCTTCTTGGAAACTTTCCATTCCATACTCATCCGCCAATTTTTCCTTCCAATAAGCAACAATCTTTGAATAATCAATTTCATCTGGATGAAAGTCAGCTTTGTAATAAGACAAATATTCTGGAATCAATGAAATCAGCATTTTGGAAATCATATAAATTCCAAAAATGTTTTGTGGGACTTTCGGCAAGCTTTTTTTCCAATCCTGCATAAACAAACGTGTTGCAGAATAGAAGGTTAAACTCGCAAAGCCCGTGGTCACATTACGCATCACTGTACGACGAGTACGGTCATCCTTATATATTGCCTGATATACATCAAAAGCCACTGCACGATGCTCAATCTCTTCGATGGCATGCCATACCCACAGTTTGACAGCATCATCATCCAAAGTGCTTAATACTTCTGGATGTCGGAGAATATAGCCACCCAATAAAGCGGTGAAGTGTTCAAATGCCGCAGTAACCGCAAGTTGCAATTTGGGATGAACACTTTTGATAAATGCATCTCGACGTGCCAACCACGCTTGGAAACTGTCTAGGTTATAGTCATCACGGCGCCATGCATCATTAAATTCTGTATGTGCTTTGGAATGCATCGCTTCTTGCCCAATGAATGCCGCAATTTGTGCTTGCAATTTTTCATCTGTAATTTTGTCTCGTACATTACGTACACTATGCACGAAGAATTGTTCACCAATCGGAAAGGTTGAAGACAATGCCGTAAGTAAGTGCGACATTACGGGTGAATTCGCAAAAAAATGTCTGCGAATCGCTTTAGGGTTAAAGCTTGGTTTACGGACTTTAATACCAATAGCTTTAGGACGATTTAGATATGATTTTTCTGCCGTCACTTGAACTGTTGACATCGGTCTAATCCTACATTTGTCTGAATTCAACCTATATTGGCATAATCTCAATATTTGTATATTGCATAATCATTCACAGAATAGCAAAAATGCTCAGATTGTCAGAACAGTCAGATAGATATGAAAAACATCATGTTGAATTAAATATTTTATTGTTTAAAAATAAATGACTTATAAATGGATTTCATTCTTTTCAATCATTTATATTTTGTCACTAAAACCAACAAAGTTCCGACAAAAAAACAAAGCCTGCAATGATGCAGGCTTTGGAAATGGGTCTTTGGAAATTTAGCGTTTAAAGTCAAACATCAAGGTAATCCAAAATACCTTCTGCTGCTTCTCGCCCTTCCCAGATTGCAGTCACAACCAAGTCAGAACCGCGCACCATATCACCACCTGCAAAGATTTTCGGATTAGAGGTCTGGAATTTGAATTCTTGCTTTTCGGCAGCCAGTACACGACCAGAGCCGTCTAGATCTATGTTTGCACCTGCAAACCAATCAGCCGGAGATGTTCTGAAACCAAAAGCCAGCAATACCGCATCTGCCGGTAAAACTTCTTCTGAACCGGGAATAGGCTCAGGGCTACGACGACCGCGGCTATCTGGCTGGCTGAGTTGAGTAGTTACAAATTTAACACCCGTCACTTTACCATTTTCGCCTACGATTTCAATCGGTTGACGATTGAATTGGAATTCCACACCTTCCTCGCGTGCATTCTTCACTTCACGACGTGAACCTGGCATGTTTTCTTCATCACGACGGTAAGCACAGGTAACCGATTCAGCACCTTGACGAATTGAAGTACGGTTACAGTCCATCGCCGTATCTCCACCGCCTAGCACGATAACTTTTTTGCCTTCAACACTGATATATTCTGATGGATCTTTTTCCCAACCCTGGCAACGGTTCACATTGGCGATCAAGAAATCCAGCGCATCATAAACACCCTCAAGATCTTCACCGGCAAAGCCACCTTTCATATAGGTATATGTTCCCATCCCCATGAATACAGCGTCATAGTCTGCAAGTAATTGATCAATGGTAATATCAGTACCAATTTCAGTATTTAAGCGGAATTCAACGCCCATGCCAGTGAAAATTTCACGGCGGCGTTTCATCACGTCTTTTTCCATTTTAAATTCTGGAATACCAAAAGTCAGCAAACCACCAATTTCAGGACGTTTGTCAAAAACAACAGGTTTGACCCCATTGCGTACCAAAATATCCGCACAACCTAAACCTGCTGGACCTGCACCGATAATTGCCACTTTTTTGTCTGTCCATTTTACCGAGGACATATCTGGACGCCAGCCTAAAGCAAAGGCAGTATCATTGATATATTTTTCCGCATTACCAATCGTTACAGCGCCAAAACCATCGTTTAGAGTACATGCCCCCTCACATAAACGATCTTGTGGGCAAACACGACCACAGACTTCAGGCAAGGTATTGGTTTGATGACAAAGCTCTGCTGCTTGGAAAATACGTCCCTCTGCAATCAGCTTCAACCAGTTTGGAATATAGTTATGTACTGGACATTTCCATTCACAATATGGGTTACCACAACCTAAACAACGGTGGGTTTGGTTTGCCGCCACTTCCGCTGTAAAAGGTTTATAAATTTCCACAAACTCTGCTTTGCGGACATTAATATCTTTTTTCTCTGGATCTTGGCGTGCTACATCCAGAAATTGAAAGTCATTATTTAGGCGCTCTGCCATGTCTCTCTCCGTGGGTGAGCGTGGATAACTTTTTCACTTGTGTATATCTGTGAAGTTATCCACACCTACCTAAAATATGAGTAGTGGAATTATTGTGGATCTGCTTGAGTTGTCTTCAAAAGCGTTTGCAAATTAGCAGCTTTTGGTTTCACAAGCCAGAATTTACGGCTGTAGAAATCAAACTCGTTGCGGATCTTGTACGCCCAAGCACTACCTGTTTCAGCAATATGTTCATCTAAGATGCGAAGTAGGAATTCTTGATGTTCCTCCATTGCTTCTGTAGAAATACGGTTTAACTCAATCAATTCGTGGTTGTAGTAATCGACAAAGTCATTTTCCAAGTCAAGTACATAAGCAAAACCACCGGTCATACCCGCACCAAAGTTGTGACCTACTTTACCGAGTACAGTCACAATACCGCCAGTCATATATTCACAGCAATGATCGCCCGCACCTTCAATTACGGCAAATGCACCAGAGTTACGAACCGCGAAACGCTCACCTGCCGTACCTGCTGCAAATAATTTACCACCAGTCGCACCGTACAAACATGTATTACCAATAATTGCTGTTTCTTGAGTTTGGAATGGTGAGCCTTTTGGTGGGAAAATCGAAACTCGACCGCCTGCCATACCTTTACCCACGTAATCGTTCGCATCACCTTCAAGGCTGATATGCAAACCACCCGCATTCCAGACACCGAGCGATTGTCCTGCCGTACCGGTTAAATTCACTTTGACCGGATGTGCTTCCATACCCAAGTTACCATAACGTTTTGCGATTTCACCAGACAGACGCGCACCAATCGAACGGTCACAGTTACCCACAGTGAAATGGAATGCACCACCTGTACTTGCTTCAATTGCAGGCAGCATTTCAGCGACCATTTTCTCCGCAAGAATACCTTTATCAAATGGCTCGTTGCCTTGCACTTGGCAATATTGTGCTTTACCTTCCGCTGACGGATGTGATTGCAACAACGCACTCAGGTCTAAGTGGGCATGTTTTTCTGTTTCACCTGGCAGCATTTCCAGCAGATCAGTACGACCGATCAAGTCTTTTAATGATGCTACGCCTAGCGCTGCAAGCCATTCACGTGTTTCTTCCGCAATAAAATGGAAGAAATTAATCAGCATTTCTGGCTCACCAATATAATGCTCTTGACGTAAATGATCTTGCTGTGTTGCGACACCCGTTGCACAGTTATTCAAGTGACAAATACGCAGGTATTTACAACCCAAAGCAATCATTGGCGTTGAACCAAAACCGAAACTTTCCGCACCCAAAATTGCTGCTTTGACAACATCCAGACCCGTTTTCAAACCGCCATCTGTCTGTACACGTACTTTGCCACGCAAATCATTGACACGAAGTGCTTGGTGCGCTTCAGAAAGCCCCAATTCCCATGGTGAACCTGCATGATGAATTGAAGATAATGGTGAAGCAGCTGTACCTCCGTCATAACCGGAAATCGTAATGAAGTCCGCATATGCCTTAGCAACACCGGCTGCAATCGTACCTACACCAGGTTCAGAAACCAGCTTCACCGAAACCATTGCTTGAGGATTGACTTGCTTTAAGTCAAAAATCAATTGTGATAAATCTTCAATAGAATAGATATCATGATGTGGTGGTGGAGAAATCAGTGTTACCCCCGGTACTGAGTAACGTAAACGGGCAATTAGACCATTCACTTTACCGCCAGGTAACTGACCACCTTCGCCTGGCTTCGCACCTTGCGCAACTTTAATCTGTAAAACTTCAGCCGATGTTAAATATGCAGGTGTGACCCCAAAACGACCTGAAGCGATTTGTTTAATCTTCGAATTACGGATTGTGCCATAACGTGCCGGATCTTCACCGCCCTCACCGGAGTTAGAACGCCCGCCGATGGTGTTCATTGCGATTGCAATCGCTTCATGTGCTTCAGGTGACAATGCACCTAGAGACATACCTGCCGAGTCAAATCGCGGTAAAATTTCTTCAACCGATTCCACTGCTTCCAATGGGATAGAATGCTCGGTTTTCAGCTTTAACAAGTCACGGATTGTCGCTATCGGACGTGTATTGACCAACTCAGCATATTCTTTAAAGTCAGCATAGTTGCCAGAGCGTACCGCTTTATGCAAAGCATTAATCACATCGGGATTAAATGCATGGTATTCCTTGTCGAATACAAATTTGAGTAAGCCACCTTGGTCGATCGGTTTACGAGATTTCCAAGCTGTTTCCGCTAATTTTTTCTGATCATTTTCAAGATCAGTGAATGTTGCACCTTTAATACGGCTTGGTACACCTGTGAAACACTTATTCACGACTTCATCAGACAAACCAACGGCTTCAAACAGCTGACCACCACGGTAAGAGGCAACTGTAGAAATCCCCATCTTAGACAAAACTTTAAGCAAGCCTTTCTCAATGCCTTTACGGAAATTTGCTTGTGCATGGATTGGATCGCCCAATAACTCACCTTTTGCAATCAAGTCATTGATTACATCATATGCAAGATATGGGTAGATCGCAGTCGCACCAAAACCAAGAATAACTGCAAATTGATGTGGATCGCGTGCTAAAGCAGTTTCAACAATAATGTTAGCATCGGTACGCAAACCTGCGTTAATCAGGAAATGATGGATTGCGCCTGTTACCATGGCAGAATTGGCAGGCAGATAACCCTGACGGATTTTCTTGTCTGAAATTACCAATAAAGTTTTGCCATCACGAATCGCCTGTGCAGATTCTTCACAGATTCTGCTGATGGCAGCTTCAAGACCTTCCGTTTCCGGATAGTTCAAATCAATGTCAGCAATTTCATAACCTTTACGACCCAAGGTACGGATTTGGTGCATTTTTGAATTGGACAATACAGGACTTGAAATAATCAAACGATCTGCATGTTCAGGTCCTTGCTCAAATACATTCTGTTCACGTCCCATACATGTCTCGAGTGACATCACAATAGATTCACGTAATGGATCGATCGGTGGGTTTGTAACTTGAGCAAATTGTTGTCGGAAATAGTCGGTCACATGACGAACTTGACGTGACAGTACCGCCATAGGGGTATCATCACCCATTGAACCTACAGCTTCTTGACCACTTTCCGCGATTGGGCGTAATAGTTGATCACGTTCTTCAAAGGTTACCATAAACATTTTTTGTGCTGCTTTAAGGTCATCGCCTTTTAAGCCTTGATCACATAAATATTCTTCAAGTTCCGGGCTGCCTTGTACACGAACTGAATTTTCACGTAACCATTCACGATATGGACGCATTTTTTTCAGATGGTTACTGACATCTTTAGTATCCAGCATTTTACCTGTGAATGTATCAATCACCAGAATTTGTCCAGGTCCTACACGCCCCTTTGAAACAACATCTTCTGGCTCATAACCCCAAACACCAATTTCCGATGCCAAAGTAATGTAACCATTTTTAGTGATCACCCAGCGCGCAGGACGTAAACCATTACGGTCAAGCATACAAATCGCATGGCGACCATCTTGAATCACCAGACCTGCTGGACCATCCCATGCTTCCATGTGCTTTGAGTTGAACTCATAAAATGCACGCAAGTCAGCATCTAAAGTCTCAACGTTTTGCCAAGCAGGCGGTACCAGCATACGCAATGCACGGAATAAATCCATGCCTCCACCCACCAGAAGCTCCAGCATGTTGTCCATACTTGAAGAGTCTGAACCTGTACGGTTTACAATCGGGTCAAGCTCAGTAATACCAGGTAATAATGGGTTTTCAAACTTGGGAGTACGTGCTATTGCCCAGTTACGGTTTGCTGTAATGGTGTTGATCTCACCATTATGTGCCAAGTAACGAAATGGCTGCGCCAGTGGCCAGCGTGGCAGTGTATTGGTTGAGAAACGCTGATGGAAAACCACAATATGAGAATCCAAACGCTCATCCGCAAGATCTGTATAGAATTCTGCAATATATGCAGGCATCATCAAACCTTTATAGCTGATGACGGTAGAACACAATGTAGTGACATAAAAATATGGATCAGCCGTCAACTGTTGCTCAGCACGGCGACGCGCCATCAATAACTTGCGGTTGAACTCAACCTCAGTTACCCCCATTGGGCAGTTGACAAAAATTTGTTCGAAAGCAGGCAAGGACTGCATCGCAATTGAACCCAAGGCGTCATTGTTGGTGGGAATTACGCGCCAGCCAATTACACGACAGCCTTCCTCCTCAATTTCTTTAGTGAGAATTTTTTTCGCATGCACTGCAAGAGCAGGATCCAAGTTTAAAAATACTGTACCGACTGCAAAGACTTCACTCAATGTAATGTCACTGATTTTCTTTGCTTCTTCACGGAAGAATGCTTTCGGCATAGCCAAGAGTAAACCACATCCATCTCCGGTCTTACCATCTGCGGCAATACCACCTCGGTGCGTCATACAACTTAGACTATGAATCGCGGTCTTGACTAAATCATGACTCGCATCACCCTGCATATGGGCAATCAAGCCGAAACCACAGTTATCTTTAAACTCATCCGGTTGGTATAAACCTTGAGCGGGAGCTACAGTATTAGGCGATGGCATGTGCATAGCGTACCCTTCTTTCTACATAGGCCCTTGAGGGCGAAAAACATTCAAACACTAAATTACGATTTTTAAGTATTTTCGTATACCAAGTAAACACTTAGTCTAAATTGAATACCAGTCTGTTTTTACTTTAATTGCAAAATTGTTTTACAGCTTTCGCACTGAAATAAAGCACCAACCCTGACTTAAAATCGCACACCAACTAAATCATTTCGCTCCAAAATAGGGACAATCAACTCAATTAGCGCAACAATAAAGCAAAAAATATGCCAGTTTTTATTTTTGTTCACCAAATCGCTAAAATACAGTGAAATAAAGATCTTGATTAAAAAGTGATGTTTCTTGTAAATATATTTTTAGCACCATTATTGTGCAAATTATAAATCTCACGATTTATTTTGCTTCATTTTAGCGCTCATTAATTAAATGGATCACTCACTTCATGCTCTACAGGTTTCTTTTCAGTTGCAGCAGCACTCGATTCTTTCGTACCTGACGGTGCTTGAGTCGTTGAATGTGATTTTTGCACATCAACAACCTTGCCTGAGGCATCACGACGGGTAATCGTGGTCTTGGTCGTTTCACTGCTTGTACCGGAAGGATTCGTCAATGATGATAAAGCGGATTTAGCTTGAGCCAATACGGTTTCATCTACAACTGGCAGTGGTGCTGACTTCAATTTAACTTCATAAAGTTTATTGGCACTTGCCATTTCATCTGCACCTAAATCATTCACCAAAGAGATATATTTCTCAAATTGAATTGATTGGGGATGTATCGATGCTGGCAATTTGAGATTTAGCTGTTGTAATTGTACTTTCGCCTGATCATCAGTTTTAAATAATCCATACGCCAAAACATACTGTTCTGTTTGATTTTCACCACTTAAACGGAAATAGATAAAATTTTTTCGATCGGCTTGTTTTTGCAAAAAACTTTGAATGACATCTTCATTCGAAGCTTTGAACAATTCGATTGTCCATGCCTTTTTATTTTCTTGAAAAAACTTTGTTCCTCGAAATTCAGCATCGTGATTGCCCGCGGTTACTACACGAGTCGTCATTTCAAGTGGACGCACTTCATCCATTAAAGCACCCAAATGTGTTGTCGCCGCTACTTTTTCCGGTTGAATCTGGACTTGAGTTTCTTCTATCGGATTTTCCACAGTGACCAATGCTTTAGTATCTGTGACCGCCCAAAAAATCACGGCAATCACTAGACACAGCAATCCACCAACCAACCAAATATATTGTCGAATATTTTGCCAATTTGTACGAATTGCTGCCATTTGAACATGAACCTTTTTCTATATTTGATTTGCTAAAATCGCTTGTTTCATCAACTCGACGTCAAAGTCATTGGTAATGACAGCTTGCCCAAGTTGTTTCATCAATATTAAACGAAGTTGACCATTCAACACTTTCTTATCGTGTGACATATAAGCCAAAAATTCATCTAATGGAATTTGAGGACATGCTACAGGTAATTGTGCGCGTTGTATGATTTTTTTTGTACGTGCCAAATCATCAAATGAAATCCACCCCATACGATGAGATAAATCTGCAGCCATCACCATTCCAGTTGCAACTGCTTCACCATGCAACCAGACCCCATAACCGAGATAAGACTCAATGGCATGTCCAAAAGTATGCCCGAGATTTAACAGCGCTCGCTCACCTTGTTCTTTTTCATCATTGGCGACAATACGGGCTTTATGTGCGCAGGAACGATATACGGCTTCAGCCAATAATTCAGGATCTTGAGCAACTAGACCTTCCATATGTGCTTCCAGCCAAACAAGGAATTCCACATCTCCCAACAACGCGTATTTAATGACTTCTGCCAAGCCCGCTGAAAGTTCTCTTGGAGCTAAGGTTTTCAATTGCGCCATATCTGCTAACACCACTTGGGGTTGCTGAAATGCACCAATCATATTTTTACCCAGTGGATGATTGATTCCAGTTTTTCCACCCACACTTGAATCCACTTGAGACAAGAGCGTTGTGGGGACTTGAATAAAATAAACACCCCGTTGAAAACATGCTGAGGCAAATCCAGCCATATCTCCAATCACACCGCCCCCCAAAGCCAAAACCGTACAGTCACGGTTGAAGCCTGCCTCGAGCAGCGCATCAAAAATCAGGTTAAGATGTTCAATATTCTTATATTTTTCACCATCTGGCAGGACACATGTTGCAACTTGCTTACCCAATTGTTGAATCGCTTCAACATAATGCGATAAATATAGAGGTTGAACAGTACTATTGGTCACCACCATCACTTGACGCCCTTTAATATAAGGTTCAAGTAACGCTTGCGGATTTAAATGACTGCCAATAAAAATTGGATAGCGACGCTCACCCAGTTCAACATGTAAAGTTTGCATGATCCTGCCAAATAACAATGAATAATAATTTACCGATTAAACAATTTCTTTTGAAACAATCAACTGCAATATTTTCAGTGCCAAATCTCGTGCAGCACCCTGATTGGTTTCAATAATATAATGCGCGACATCTCGATACAATGGATCACGAATTTTAAGCAAATCTCTTAATTTTTTTTCGGGATTTTCTACTTGTAACAAGGGGCGATTTTTATCCCGATGTGTACGCAATAATTGAATTTCGACAGGTGTATATAAATAAATCACAATACCGCGATGCTTGAGATATTCACGATTCATGGCTTGCGTTACCGCTCCACCGCCTGTCGCAACAACTAAATTCTTTTTGGAGGTCAAATCATCAATGACGATGGTTTCTCTGGTACGGAAACCTTGTTCTCCCTCTTTTTCAAAAATCCAAGGGATGGATGCACCTGTTTTTCTTTCTATTTCATGATCGCTATCTAAAAAATCACGACCTAACAGTTCCGCAAGATGCCGACCGACTGTTGTTTTTCCCGCTCCCATGGGCCCTACCAAATAGATATTTGGTAGGGTTTCAAACTCTTTGCTTGGCAAGGAGTCACCTATCGAATTGCTTTCATTGAAACTATATTAATGATTTCTCGTACGACTGTCATTAACAATTCTTGGTGTCACAAAGATTAACAGCTCACGTTTATTATCTGACTTGACGTCTTTTCTAAATAATCGCCCGAGATACGGAATATCTCCCAGGAAAGGTACTTTGGTTTGGCTGTTTTTAGTTTCTTGCTCAAAAATTCCACCCAAAACTACAGTTTCGCCATTATCCACCAAGACATTGGTATTAATTTCATTTTTATTGATCGCCACATTTCCATTAACTACCTGACCCGCTGAATCGCTTGTCACGTTAAGCTGCATTTGGATTTTACCATCGGGTGTAATACTCGGCGTTACGTCCAGACTCAACAGAGCATCTTTAAACTCAGTTGTCGCAACCGCACTACCTCCCGCAGTTTGTGTAGATTGATATGGAATTTGTTGACCAGATGCGACTTTGGCCTTTTGTTTATCCGCCGTCATGACTTTTGGTGTTGAAATCACTTCACCATAGCCATCTGCTTGTAAGGCAGATAACTCCAAGTCCAGCATAAAGTCAGACATACTGATTAAACCAAAAGCAATTTTACTTGCACCAGGTGTTGTAACACCAAGGTCTACATTGAGATTATCAGGACGTGTAATGGTATATTTCCCATTACTATCTGGTGTTTTTAAATCCCACAGGGTCTGATCGCTTCCTCCCACCAACAAGTCATTATTTTTGGTAATCCCTTGAGATAGAATTCCCCATTTTACCCCCATCTCTTTAGTGAAATCGGTTGTGGCACGTACAATTCGAGCCTCAACCATGACCTGCTTGACCGAAATATCCAATAAATCAACCATTTTTCTAATTTGATCAATTTTTAAAGCGGTATCAGTCACAATCAAAGTATTTGTACGAGCATCTACAGTGACAGTCCCACGAGGACTTAATAAACTTCCAACATTATTGCCATACGGATCTAAATTATTTAAATCCACGTTATTTGATGTATTTGTATTCGTATTATTTGAATTTTTCGAGTTTTTTCCTTCTGTAATCAACTTGAGTATGTCTGTCGCCTTTGCATAATTCAACTGAATATATTCAGTTTGAATAGGTGCTAATTTAACACTTTGAGCCAATGCTTTTGCTTCATCTTCTTCCGCTTTAATTAACTCAGTTACAGGCGCAATCCAAATCACACTGCCATTACGGCGTTTATCCAAATTCTTTGTTTTTAGGATAATGTCTAAAGCTTGATCCCACGGTACATCTTTCAGGCGCAAGGTAATATTGCCTTGCACCGAATCGGCAGCCACCATGTTGATTCCAGTAAAGTCAGCCAACAACTGCAACACACGACGAACTTCAATATCTTGGAAATCTAAGGAAATCTTCTTGCCTGTATAAGACTGACTAGCATTTGGGCGAGCCAATTTATTTTCTGGAGGTCGTTTCAAACTGACCGTTAATTTATTCTCAGCTTGGAAAGCCATATATTCATAGCTGCCCGACGATTGAATGGTGATGACACCATTGGAACCATCGTTATAAGCGTCTACGCTAGAAACAGGCGTTGCAAAATCATTGACATTTAAACGACGCAATAAATGTGCAGGAATTTTATTTCCCAAAGTTCGAATAACAACTTTACTGCCTTGCTGTTGAACATCCACAGGGGTATTTGCACCTGAAAGACTGACGATCACCTGTCCTTCGCCAGCATTTCCACGTTGGAAACCAATGTCAGCAATTCCCTGATTTTGTTTATTGACTACAGGAGAGACATAACTTGGTAAGCTCGGTGCCTGATTGGCATTATTAATTTTTAAAATAAAAGTATTGCCTTCAACACGTGTTGTAAAAGCACCACTATTTTTTAAATTCACTGTTAATCGAG
This sequence comes from Acinetobacter sp. Res13-Abat-PEC15-P4-01, assembly GCF_015676285.1. Lineage (NCBI taxonomy): Bacteria > Pseudomonadati > Pseudomonadota > Gammaproteobacteria > Moraxellales > Moraxellaceae > Acinetobacter > Acinetobacter sp. Res13-Abat-PEC15-P4-01. The sequence goes on from NZ_JADAIN010000024.1 coordinate 66,250, forward strand.
AACGTTGATCATCGGCAGCCACATCAACTGTTGAAGCCTCATCACTGCTCACTGGAATGGATGTCTGACCAATATTTTGCTTGGCATTGTCAAAATCCAAAATCAATCGAGAAGGATTATCCAACTGATAGGCCTGTGGCTGCGGAGGAAGACCATTAAACATGACGCGGATTTCTGTACCTTGCCCCGGTATTTTCATCGGAACAATGTTGGTCATTGTGGTCTGTGCTGCTGCAACTTGTGTAATCGCAATTGCTACCGTCGCCATAGTAAATTGACGAAGTTGACTATTCATAAACTTACCATCCCCAATCAAGATATTTTTCAAACTCTTTTTCATTTTTATTCCTTTATACCGTTTTAATCCACTGGACCAATTAGAACTAGACTCCGCGGTCTTTCTATATAACCGTCTCGGCCATCTGGAACAATTTCTAATAAATCAATACGGGTCGGCGTAATTTCAATAATTCGACCCTGATTCATCCCCATGTAATTGCCCAGTTGAACACGTTCAATTTCCCCATCTGGCGTCTGGATTAATCCTACTGTTTGCCCTGCATTGCCCTTCATGCTTCCTTTCAGTGTTAATGACTCTAAAGGATAACTTTCCAGTGGCTGTGGTTGTCTAGAAAAATTCGGATAAACTCGTTTTCCCGACATCACCTTTAATTCATTTGCCAATGAACTTGGTAAAAATGGGCTACGCAATTGTTGTGCGGAGTAATTAAAACTTGGCACAGGATTAAATACAGGTGCAGGTTCAATCGGCAACGGAGGTTGACTGCGAATATTTGCCATTTCTTGATTGACTGCATCAATTCTTGAATCACAACCCACCAATACCATTGCCAAAGAAATTCCACAGATTATTTTATTGTAGTTTTTCATTGTGGTGTTCCTCCTTGCTGTGGTGTCGAAGGTGCAGCTGGATTTGCCTGATTCACATTTTTTTGTGCTTTCTGTTCATCAGCACCAATATAACGATAGGTTTTCGCCTTAATGGTGTAGTCAATCACAGGGACATCTGATTTTTTGTCTTGGCTGGCTGTTCCTGTAATCGTAAAATCATGCAGAGTAACAATACGTGGTAAAGCCGCAACACTGCTTACAAAACTCCCAAATGAGTGATAATCCCCTGTCGCATCAATGGAAATAGGCTGTTCAATGAAGAACTCCTGTTTCACTTCAGGTTCAAGTCTGATATTTTTAAATTTTAGGCCTGAACTCACCCCTGTCACGTTGATATCTTCAACTAAACTTGGAATTTCAGTTTCTTTAGGCAACTGCTCTAGCTGTTGATTGAAATTCGCTTCCATCTGTTGTAACTGAGCTTGATATTGCTGCAGATTTCGTAACTTAGAATCTTTTTCCTTAAATTCATTCAGTAGATTCTGTTCAACTGTACGCGCCTGATCAATTGCATCCAGCTTAGGTCTGACTGCAAGAAAGTAGCCAATCGCACAGACCAAGAAGAACAGAAATATCCAACAGGTAATTTTCACCGACAATGGCCAACTACCGTAGTTATTCATATCCAAAGTGTTGAATTGTTGAAAAAATTTCTCAACTGTCATTTTATTCTTTTTTGGAGCATCATTCACCGATGAATCTAATTGCTCAAAATCTTCACGACTCATTTGGCACCCCCAGCAGCTGGAACTTGTTCAGCCTTTGTCGCACGATCATCTGCTACAGAAGCGATTTCCCCTAAATCCACAGTGACAACAAAACTTCCATAAGACTCCTCTACTCGAGGAATCACAGATGTTTGTGCTTGATTTTTATTTTCTTCCGCAGCCAAGAATGAATTCATAAAGGCATTTCTATACCATTCCGAAGCTTCTAAACCACGTAATAATTCAGCAACGGTATTTGGACTTTCAGCTTTACCTTCGATGGTAAATTTATCCCCGACACGGCTGAATTTCGTGATGTACATTTGTGCTGGAACCACACGTACCAATTCATCAACTAAACGTACAATTACTGGACGCTGACCTTGCAGGCCTTGAATGAGCTTCATTCGCTCAATGATGGCATTACGACGCTCTTGCAAACCATCCAGGGTTTTTAATTGCATATCGAGGTTTTGATTGGTACTGGTAACCAACTGATTTGCTTGCTCTTGATCTTCAAGCTTATGATCAAAATAAAACCATGCCAATAACACAGTTGCCAATCCAATCAATGCAACACCCACACAGATTGCCACAAATTGTTTCTTTTTCTGTTCTCTTAGCTCGTCACGCCAAGGGAGTAGGTTAATCTTTGCCATTAATCAAAACTCCTCAACGCTAAGCCACATGCAACCATGAGTGATGGTGCATCATTTTCTATTTTTCTTAAGTCAATTTGCGGTGAAAAACCCATTTGTAAAAATGGATTTGCAACAGTGACTCGATAGCCTAATTTTTGTTGTAATAATTTTGCCAAACCTGGGATATTTGCATTTCCACCTGCCAGCAAAATATGATCAATCTCATTAAATTGTGAAGAGGAGAAGAAGAATTGTAATGAACGTGCTGCTTGCTGGACCACCGCCTCTAAAAACGGCATTAACACTTCTGTTTCAAAATCATCGGGCAAAGTTCGGTCTTTTTTGGCACGACCTGCTTCCTCATAAGATAAACCATAACGGTTTTGCACATCTTGTGTAAGCTGTTTGCCCCCAAACACCTGCTCACGTGTGTAAATAATCTTACCTTTCTGCATCACAGACAACGTGGTCATGGTATGACCAATGTCTAGGATCCCAACAAGATTCACTCCGATGGGTAAAGTATCGGAGAAGACATCAAATGCACGTTCTATGGCATAGCTTTCTACATCTGCAATTTTAGGAGATAAACCTGCAATTTCCAGAACTTCAACACGAGACTCAATATTTTCAGCACGTGTCGCCACCAAAAGCACATTCACTCGATTCGGATTGGCCAGCCTGTCATTCAATACTTCAAAATCTAAGCTGACTTCATCCAAAGGAAAAGGAATATATTGTTCAGCGTCCATTCGAATCTGAACTTCTCTTTCCTCATCGGACATATCGGCGTCCATTTCTATGATTTTGTGAATCACCATAGAGGTAGGCACTGCAACAGCCACATTTTGCGATTGAGGGTTAGCAAGATTCACTGCTCGCTCTAATGCATCTGCAACTGCTTCTGGATTAAGAATGTTTTTTTCAACCACACTCCCATCAATCAGCGGACTTAATCCATAACTTTCAACCCAGTAACGACCGTTCTTAACAGAGAGCTCTAAAATTTTTACAGTAGTAGAACTAATATCTACTCCTACCAACCCCTTATTTTGCTTACGATATAGTCTAAGCACGATACATTTCCTATTATTTTTTTATCCCCAACAAATAACACAAACTAGCTGTATTTGGTCTTAATTTTTTACAGATACAATATCCCATCTAACAATCCATCACATGAGAAGCTATACTGACCACAATTAGTTTGCCATTAGCTATTATTAAAACTTACTTGTTATGAAAAAGCTATCTTGTTCAGGTCATATTCATCCCTTTTTTTTGCTGATTATTATTATCTTAGTCGCAATTCCGATGGGCTTTTATGGAATGTACCTATATATTGCCCCATCTCTGCCAGAAATGAGCTCTTTAAAAAAAGCGCCATTGCTAAAACCTTTACAAGTTTACTCGGCTGACAATCAATTAATTGCTGAATATGGTGGCAAGCTTTCTGTGCCTGTGGAATACGATCAGATTCCGCCACACTTCATTCATGCTTTTCTTGCCGCTGAAGATTCATCTTTCTTTGAGCACAGTGGAATCAGCTTTAAGGGCTTAGGGCGTGCATTGAGTGAAAGTGTGACTGGATCAAATGTACAGACAGGTGGTTCAACAATCACGATGCAGGTTGCCAAAAACTATTATCTCTCTCCTGAACGTACTTTGAAGCGCAAATTGACCGAAGTATTTTTGGCGCGAAAAATAGAACAAAACCTATCTAAAGAAGAAATCCTATCGTTGTATGTCAATAAAATATTCTTAGGTAAAAATGCCTATGGTATTGCTGCTGCAGCAAAAATTTACTATGACAGAAGCTTGGATCAACTCAGTATTGCACAAATGGCAATGATTGCTGGTTTACCTAAAGCTCCGTCTAAATATAATCCTGTTGTAAATCCTGAACGTGCACTGGAACGTCGTAACTGGATTTTGGGACGAATGCTCCAATTAGGTTATTTGAAACAGGCTGAATATGAAAAAGCCGTGGCTGAACCGATTAATTTGAGCATGCCGGATCGCGGTTTAAGCAATAAATTTCCTTATGTCGGTGAAATGGTTCGTGCTGAACTGGTTGAAAAGTTTGGTGAACAAGCGATTGATTCGGGTTATAAAGTCTATACAACGGTCAACAGTCAGCGTCAGCAATATGCTGAAGATGCTGTGCAAAAGGGTTTAGAAGATTACGACCGTCGTCATGGTTGGCGTGGCGCTGAAGCACATGACAAGCCCCTCAAAGATTTTATTCCTTATGCCAATACCTATCCTGCCGAAGTCATTAAAGTCGGCAGCAACACCTTTGAAGCCAAAATGCAAGATGGTTCGACGGTAACTGTCCCTTGGTCTGGAATGTCTTGGGCAAGAAAATACATCAATGCCAATGCTGTTGGTGGTGCACCAAGTCGTGCCTCACAGATTGTGTCAGTGAAAGATATCATCCGTTTGCGCCCCAATGACAATAAAACCGCATGGTCATTGGTACAGACTCCAAAAGTCCAAGGTCAGCTTATCGCCATCAATCCAAATGATGGTTCGATTGAGGCGGTCGTTGGGGGTTACAACTTCTATCAATCTAAATTTAACCGTGCATTACAAGGCTGGCGCCAACCTGGTTCAACCATTAAACCGTTTGTATATGCGCTGGCACTCGAACGTGGTATGACGCCTTATACCATGGTGAATGACAGTCCGATTACCATTGGTCGTTGGTCACCTAGAAACTCCGATGGTCGTTATTTGGGTATGATCCCCTTGCGTCGTGCCCTGTACCTGTCTCGTAATACAGTATCAGTACGTTTGCTACAGAGTGTTGGTGTAGAACGTGCGCGGCAATTATTAATGGACTTTGGTTTACAGGAAGATCAAATTCCACGTAACTTCACCATTGCTTTAGGCACACCACAAGTACTTCCAGTACAAATGGCAACAGGCTATGCTGCCATTGCCAATGGAGGATACCGTATTCAACCCCATTTTATCAGTCGTATTGAAGATGCTTTTGGTAAAACCATTTACGAGGCTACCCCAGAATATGCATGTATTCCATGTATAAACCAAAAAAATCAGACTGCTGATGCTGAAGTCACCCCAGATGATGAAGTGATTGAAGGCGCAAATCTCAGTGTTGATGATGCAGCAAAACCTTTAAGTAAAGAAGAACAAAGTAAATATCGTCAAGCCCAGCGTATTTTAAAATCACAGTCGGCTTTCGACATGGCAAATATTCTGCGTGATGTGATTGTACATGGTACAGGTCGTGCTGCACTTAAAATTGGTCGTGATGATATTGGGGGTAAAACAGGAACAACGAATGATGCCAAAGATGCTTGGTTTGCAGGCTTTAACGGTAAATTGGTTGCGATTGCCTGGGTTGGCTTTGATCAACCCACTACATTAGGTCGACGTGAGTTTGGTGGTATTGCTGCCCTTCCGGTGTGGACCAGCTTTATGGATAAAGCTTTAAAAGGCACGCCATCGGCTTGGGTACACTTTGATAAAGATGCTAAAGCACCAATTTCGCGTGAACAACGCCACCAAACTCAAATTGAAGGGCAAACACAAACGGAGGCTTATGGTTCATCGCCACCTTTAGCCCGTCCAATTTTTAGACCGGCACCTGTTGCTCCGACACGTAACGCGTCCAATGATTTTGATGATTTACCAGAAGAAGGCAATGATCAGCCGTTAAAACCAAATAAAGCAACACCACCTGCGATGAATCAAGGTGCTGCAAAACGGGAACAAGACTCGCTTGAAAATTTGATTAATGAAGTTCAATAATTAAATTACGCCATAAAAAATGCCATCAACTGATGGCATTTTTTATGGCGAGTAACTGGCTATTTTTTCTGAAAAACATAAATTTGAAATGCTGCCTTCAATTCAGTTTGCAGTTGTTGCTCTAAAACCATACGCTTTTCAGATTTAGCTTTATATGCATAAGGTGTCATCGCAATCAGATTTTTTAACTGTATTTGATTTAACTCAAAAGTCGTTTCCACAATCGGTTGTTCAACCAAATCAAAATGTGTTTGTAGTTGCTCAACAAACTTATGAGGATCATGTACCTTCACTTCATCAAACAAGCCTTCTCGCATTGCATACAAATGCTCGGGGGCAGGGGTCACCACAATCAGATAAGCCTGAGGTTTAAGTACCCTTAAAATTTCCTCGCTAGGGATTGGACTAAACAAACTGGTACATAGATCTATGGTTTGATCTAAAACGGGTAATGTTGCCCCCGTTCCCACAATCCAAGTCACTTTTTTATTCAGCTTTGCAGCCACCTGAACTGCATTTTTCGCAATATCTACCCCAACACACTGCATCACTTCATGTTGCATTGCATCGGTATAGTAACCTTCACCACAACCGATATCCAACAGGTTTTCAATACGCAAATCGCGAATCTTTTTTACAATGGCTTGTTGTAAAGGTGCATAAAATCCATCACTGAGAAAAGCCCGTCGCGCCTGTACGGATTCAACAGTATCACCTGGATTCTTACTGTGTTTGTGCTGTACCACATGTAAATTGACATAGCCTTGCTTTGCGACATCATAACTATGATGATTTACACAGCGCCAAGTCCGACCTGACAGGCTTAACCCCTCACGGCATACAGGGCACATCAATAAATTCATCGTATTCTCCACAGGATATTGTAAAAGGCAATAAAAAAGCCGGCAAATGCCGACTCCTTCAACTGACTTTGGCTTATCGTAATTTTAATGTCATTAGACCTAAAACTACCAGCATAATTGTAATAATCCAGAAACGGATCACCACTTGAGTCTCACGCCAGCCTTTCTTTTCATAATGATGATGCAAAGGTGCCATCAGGAATACACGTTTATTACGCATACGCAGCGATCCGATTTGCAGGAAAACAGAAATCGCTTCAACAACAAATACCCCACCCATGATCGCAAACACAATTTCTTGGCGAACCATTACTGCGATCGTACCCAACATCGCGCCTAGGGACAATGCACCTACATCGCCCATAAAGACTTGTGCCGGATGCGCGTTGTACCATAAGAAAGCTAAACCCGCACCAATCATCGCAGCACAGATAACCACCAATTCAGAAGTATATTTCACATAAGGAATATGTAAATAATTGGCAAAGCGAATATCACCGGCCAAATAAGCAAAAACACCTAAACCAGCCGCAACCAAGACAATTGGCATAATCGCCAAACCATCCAAACCGTCCGTCAAGTTCACCGCATTTGAACCACCGTTAATGACCAAATAGGTAAAAATAATAAACCCGATTCCCAATGGAATTGCAGACAGTGGAATACTCAAGTTCTTGAAGAATGGGATCAACAAATCCAACATATTGGCTGTATGGATAGGATTGTCCTGCTGTATTGCAATCACATACAATGCAATGCCTGCTCCCAGTGAACCTACCGATGTCCAAAAGAATTTTTTCTTGGCAGGTAAACCTGCATTATCTTTATAACGAACTTTAATCCAGTCATCTGCCCATCCAACCGCACCAAAGATCACCATCACCATTAAGACAATCCACACATAGGGATTGGATAAGTCTGCCCAAAGCAAAGTACTGATCCCAATCGAGAGTAGGATTAAAATCCCGCCCATGGTTGGTGTACCCATTTTCTTGGCATGATTTTCAGGTGCAAAAGAACTGACTGCTTGACCATATTTGAGCGCTTGTAGTTTACGAATCATCACTGGACCCAAAGCCCAACCAATCGCAAGTGCAGTCAATACACTCAGCAATGCGCGCAACGATAAGTATCGAACAACTTGGAACGCATTTTCATAACCTGCCAAGTGTTGAAATAACCAAAACAGCATTAAACTTTCTCCATCAAATCAGCCATCAACGTTTCCATATGGGTATAACGAGAACCTTTAAATAAGAAACTCATGGACTGGGGTTGATGTGTTTTTATTAAACTTAACAATAAAGGCAAAGCTTGTTCTTGATTCAGAAAAGCCTGTAATTTTTTGCCATATTGAGTGCTTCGAGCACCTTCTTGTGTTGCAGGAGCAAACTCGCCTATAGCGACCACGAAATCGATACCATTCACTGAAACAAGATCACGCCCTAGCATATAATGCTGTTGCGCAGCAGTATCCCCCAGTTCACCAATATCACCAACCACCATGACTTTGATTCCCTGCTGCTGTGCAAGTACCTGAGCCGCAGCACGCATGGAAGTTGGATTGGCATTGTAGGTATCATCAATCAATAGATGATTATTCTTTTGAATAAAGTTAAGCCGCCCTTTAGCACCTTGTGCCGACTCCAACCCCGCAACAATATCCTCTAAAGCGATACCCATGGCTAAAGCGAATGCTGTCGCAGCCTCGGCATTGTGCACATTGTGCTCTCCAGCAAAAGGCAAATTGACCACTTTACAACCCTGTGGCGTATTGATGGTAAATACTGCAGATTGTGCCAACAACTCAACATCTGTGGCAAAGATTTCCCCACCTTGCCCAAAACTTAAACAATGTTCTGTCCGTACAGCTTGGCGAATCGTATCAGTAAAATCATCTGCAGCAGGAACAATCGATGTGCCAGCCGGATCAATATGGTGATAAATTTCAGATTTAGCACGGCAAATCCCATCACGACCGCCAAACTCACCTAAATGTGCAGTTCCAATATTGAGAATCCCCGCCACCTGAGGTTGTACCAGTTTTGAGGTATAGTCAATTTCACCTTGATGGCTCGCCCCCAGCTCCATGACTGCATACTGATGTTCTGAACGAAGCTCCAAGAGCATCATTGGAACACCGAGATCATTATTTAAATTGCCACGTGTAATCAAAGTAGGGGCTAAACGCGCAAGAATACTGCCCAACATTTCTTTGGTGGTGGTTTTACCACTGCTGCCAGTCAGTGCAATCACTTTTAATTGAGGGTGCTGTGCGCGACGATATGCACCCAAATGCCCCAATGCCAAACGTGTATCTTCAACGACCAACTGACAGATATTGGCTTCAACCGGATGACTGACAATCGCAATTTGGCACCCGTTTTCAGCTACTTGTGCGACAAAATCATGTGCATCAAAACGCTCACCCTTGAGCGCTAAAAATGCATCACCGAGTTCAGCATAACGAGAATCAGTTAAAATACGTTTAATTTCACCTTGCGGCACTTGATCTAAATACCAATACCCTTGAGTGGCTTCAGCAAGTTCTGCTGCTGACCATGGTTCTAAAGGTACAGTACTTGTCGTCGAGGTATGCATCGTTTATTCCTACTGAGCTGGATAGGCTGAATTGGTTTTAAGGTGTTGTGCATCTATAGCAGATTGCACTTCAACGACATCATCAAACCAATGACGCACTCCATCTATTTCTTGATAGTTTTCATGTCCTTTGCCTGCAATCACCACAATATCGCCTGCTTGGGCATGTTTGACTGCATATTTAATCGCTTCACGACGATCACGTATCTCATGAACCTCGTGTTGGCTAAAATCGATATCTTGTTTCATATCGGCAAAAATCTGTTCAGGATTTTCAGTACGCGGATTATCTGAGGTAATCAGCACAGGATTGGCTTGTTCCAATGCAGCTTTGGTCATTAATGGTCGTTTACCACGATCACGGTCACCGCCACAACCAAATACCGCCCAGAGTTGATTTTCAACATGACGTTTTAGAGTTTTTAATACCTGGGTTAATGCATCTGGTGTGTGTGCATAGTCGACAACAAATAATCGATCCTGATCACGAATCACCTGCATACGTCCTGGCGCACCTTTTAATTTTGGTACTTGCGCAATCAACTGCCTTAAGTCAAAACCTGCTTGCTCAGCCATAATTAAACTTGCCACAAGGTTTTCAATATTAAAATGCCCAAGCAATGGGCTATGTACAGTAAATTCACCTTTGGCTGTTTTTAAGTGAAAAATTGCACCGTCCAAGCTGTATTTAATTCCAAACACTTGATAATCAGCAGCTTTGGAAGTCGAATAGGTCAATACTTTAGGATGTGATAAATTACTGCTTGCCGCATTCATCATCAAATCAGCATGCGCATCATCAATATTAATGACGGCAACTTTTAACGAAGTCCATTTAAACAATAATGATTTTGCTTCCGCATAGGCTTCAAGCGTCCCATGATAATCCAAATGATCGCGACTTAAATTGCTATAGGCGGCAATTTCAATATCACAACCATTTAAACGACCTTGCTCTAAACCATGGGAACTTGCTTCAATTGAGGCAAATTCAGCACCTTGCAGGGCAAAATCATGCATTAGATTTTGTAAATGCAAAGCATCTAATGTGGTATGAGAGGATGCTTCCAAATGCGGTAAGATACCATTACCTGTTGTCCCCATAACCGCACATTTTTTATTTTGTAATGCCAATAATTCAGCAACCAAACGTGAAATCGTGGTTTTACCATTGGTTCCTGTGACAGCCAAAACACGTACCGCTTGCACAGGTGCTGTGGCTTCTAAATATTGTTTTTGCCATTGCCCCATCAATCTGCGAACTTGAGGACAAACCAAAGCTGGTACAATGCCTAGATCCGTTTCGCTAATAATGGCCAATGCCCCTTTATCCAAAGCCGCCTGAGCAAACTGTCGTGTTTTTTCAGGTTGAGAATAACTGGTTAATGCAATAAAAATCTGTCCGTGCTGAACATAGCGACTATCCAGAGAGAAACCTTTAAATGGCTCAGACATCCAACTTTGTGTATGGTCTAGATCACGACCATCGTGATAAATGTCCTGAAAATTAATCATCATGATTTACCTATCGTGTCGCCTTTGCCGTTTCAAGCGGCTTGTCCAAAGGCACATTCATTAAACGTAAAGATTCTTGCATAATACGGGCAAAAACTGGTGCTGCAACCAGACCACCATAATATTGACCACGAGGATTCTCCACCACCACAATAATCGCTAAACGAGGATCACTGATCGGCGCAACGCCTGCAAATAATGCACGATATTCTGTATTTGAATACCCTCGATGATCAGGACGTAGTTTATGTGCCGTTCCTGTTTTACCTCCAACGCGATAACCCGGAATATTGGCCTGTTTCGCAGTACCACCTGGCATGGTCACTTGCTCTAACATCAATAAAACTGAGTCAGCAATTTTAGGATCTAGGACCTGCTTCCCTTTAGGCTGTTCATTGAGCTTATACAGGCTTAATGGATATTCCACACCATGATTGGCTAACATGGCATAACCTTGAGCTAATTGTAAAATGGTTGCATTCAGACCATAACCATATGCCATGGTTCCAATTTGAGATGAATTTAATTTTTCAGGGGGAAGCACCAAACCACTACTTTCACCTGGGAATTTCACCGCTGAACGCTGACCAAAACCAACCTTTCTAAAGAAACTCGGTAACGTTTCTTTCGGTAAAGACAGGGCAATTTTTGCAGAACCAACGTTAGATGACTTGATAATCACACCTGTTACAGTCAGTGAACCATAATTATGCGTATCACGAATCGTATGCGAACCTAGACGCATTGAACCCGGACTGGTATTGACTATAGTATTTGGCGTGTATTGACCACTTTCCAACCCAGCAGAAATCGTAAACGGTTTCATGGTCGAACCAGGTTCGAACATGTCAATCGCCCCTCGGTTACGCATGGCATCTTTATTATTCAACCCATTCTTGTCATTGGGGTTATAAGATGGCCAACTTGCCATTGCCAGAATTTCACCCGTTTTGACATCTACAGCAATTGAAGATGCCGAACGTGCATTGTTTGCCACACCGACAGCAGTCAACTCACGGTACATAATATATTGCAAACGTGAATCTATACTTAAAGTAATATTTTCACCGGCTTTGACTTCTTTCACGACTTCTGGCGTGCTGATACGGTTACCATGCTTATCGCGTGAAATTTTCTGCTCACCATCCTCACCGGCAAGACGCGAATTTAATTGCATCTCCAAGCCTTCAATCCCTGTCCCCTCACTATTGGTTAAACCAATAATTTGAGCATTGGGTTGAGGTTGCGGGTAATAACGTTTATAGGTTTTTTCAGCATACACACCGGCAAATTTATGCTGGGTAATGAAGTCTGCCTGAGGGGGTGGAACTTCTTTTTTTAACACCAAATAGCGTGAGCGAGGACGTTCATTCAAACGCTTCTTTAAATCTGCACGATCAATCCCGACTGCATCGGCCAATTCATCTAGATTTAAATTTTCATCAGGTAACTGACGTTTCAATTTTCTGCTGTTTGGCGTTTTTTGTAATTCAGCCGTGATGGTGTCAAATTGCTTTTTGGTCTCAAAATACTCTCTAGGATCAATCACCACCTTCATGATTGGAGAACTGATTGCCAAAGGTACACCGTGGCGATCACTAATTACACCACGCATGGCTTTTAAGGTTTCTGTACGCAAAATATTGGCATTGGCTTTATTCTGCAAAAAGTCTTTATTGATCACCTGCACATAAAATGCACGCCCAACCAGACCAACGAAGCAGAGAAGAACCACACCCCACATAAGATAAAACCGCCACATATCAATAGATGTGGTACTTTTCTGGGTAATGGACGGCTGCTTTTTACGCGGCTGCCGAGTCTGTTTAGTTTGCTTGTCTACCATACAGATGCCTTACTTCTTCTGCTCTGATTCACTTGGTAATGAAATGACAACTGTTTGTCCAGCTGGCGGTGAATACATACGGAGTTGCGTTACTGCACGCGTACCAATTTGTGCTGTCGCACCAAATGTCTGTTGTTCAATGAGCAACCGTCCCCACTCTGCATTAATATCTTCGCGCTCACGCATATAGCTATTTAAGTCACGGAAATCATGACGATAAGCAAAAACCTGTAACACGACCATGAAAGCGCTGACCAGTACTGCGGCAACCAAAAGACCATAAACAATTGCTTTTTTGACAGCGAGTTTACGACTTGATTCTTCTATAATTTCTTGTTTCATTGTGCGCCTTTTTGTTCTAATCGCTCTGCAACCCGAAGCCAAGCACTACGTGAACGCGGATTAGCTTTGACTTCTTCCTCACTGGCACGAATTCGGTCTACTTTTTTCAGTCGACGAGTATCTTGTACTTTTTGCGGTAATCCCCAACCATTATCTTCTGCTAAAGTTGATTCTTTTTGAATAAATTGTTTAATAATCCGGTCTTCAAGTGAATGAAAACTAATCACAGCTAAACGTGCATTTGATTTTAACAAATCTACGGCTTGAGGTAAAAAGGTATGTACATCATCCAACTCTTTGTTGATTTCTATACGAATGGCTTGGAAAGTTCGTGTTGCAGCATGTTTATTCTTTTCCCACTTTGGATGCGCAACCTTGACAATTTCTGCTAACTTTCCAGTAGTTTTAATATAACCGGCTTGTTTGATCGCTTTGGCAATACGGCGACTATAGCGTTCTTCACCATATTGAAAAATGATATTCGCCAAATGTTCTTCTTCAACATCCAGCAACCATTCAGCCGCGGTTTGCCCTTGTGAATTATCCATACGCATATCAAGTGGTCCATCATTCATGAAACTAAAACCACGTTCAGCTTGATCTAACTGAGGTGATGACACCCCTAAATCTGCCATAATGCCATCAACTTGATAAATATCCAATTGATTCAATTCTTGTTGTAAATCTGCAAAACTGGCATGAATAATTTTAAAGCGCGAATCTTCTTTTTCAAGCTGATAGGCCACTTCGAGTGCCTGAGGGTCTTTATCAAAAGCATATACTTTTGAATGCTCATCTAACTTGGAGAGTAATAAACGCGTATGCCCGCCACGCCCAAACGTCCCATCCACGTAAATTCCTGTATTGCGCCCTGCAAGTAAAGCATCGACAGTTTCATGTAGTAATACAGAAATATGAGACATAATTAGAGTTTCAGTTTAAGCAAAAAAAGTAACTGCACATTATTACCTTGTTTTGTTAAAGCTCCAAACGACTTTTTGTAGGGAAATATTACTTTTTATGGAGAAAACCGTTTTTCCAGTGTTTGAATCTAAAAACAGCGTAAAAAACAAACACAACCAGCACTATAAAATGCCCCTAATTGCTTAATCATTTTCACGTCGTGATTTTCAAGGTGTTTGACGACCATCCATCCGTGTCGAGCATAGAATTTACAAGCATAGCTTCTTGCATCAGTTTCCAAGCAAATTTCCTGAAAATATTGAAATAAAAAATCCTCAGCTTTTTTAAGCAATGCGCTGCCCATTTCCTTCGCTTCAACATCAGAATAAACAAACATGGCAAAAATGCGTCCTTCATCTTGCTCTGCTCATGCAAATCCACATATCTGATCATTCAACTCAGCGCCCCAAACACAGGAACAACATTGAATTACTGTCAGATATGGTTGCGTAGTAATACCCAACTCCGTCAACTGTGCCCGTAATCATGATTTTCTTTAACTGAGGTTCAGATATCAAAAGTTATTTCAATGCCATTGACTGTAACTGGTCTGATTTGGATGCATATCGTTTCAAATTATTGTTTAGTTTAAAACCAGTCTAACGCATTCAATCATAAATAAAAGAAGCCTCCTAAAAAGGAGGCTTCTTTATCCAATCCATCATAACTTAACGTTTGGTATTATAAATCTGATCAAAAACACCGCCATTTGCAAAATGTGTTTGCTGCGCTTTTGCCCAACCACCAAATACTTCATCAATGGTAAAGGTTTTTAACTCAGGAAATTGTTTGGCATATTTTGCTAAAATCTTTGCATTACGTGGACGATAAAAATGACGTGCTGCCATATCCTGACCAATCGGTGAATATAAATAATTGATATAGCCTGTAGCCAGCCATTTATTGCCATTCTTCTCAACTGTCTTATCTACAATCGCAACAGAAGGCTCCGTCAGAATCGACATGGAAGGATAGACAATATCAAACTTATTGCCTGTGGCTTTTTTACTCACCATGGCCTCATTTTCCCAAGTCAATAAAACGTCACCAATGCCACGTTCAGCAAATGTGGTCATGGATGCACGTGCAGCAGGATCCATCACTTTCACGTTATGGTACATCTTAGAGACAAATTCACGTGCTTTTGCATCATTTCCGCCGGGTTGTTTAAGCGCATAACCCCAAGCTGAAAGATAAATCCATCTTGGCAATCCACCCGTTTTCGGATTCGGCGTAATGATTTGCACGCCCGGCTTGGTCAAATCTGTCCAATCTTTGATGCCTTTAGGATTACCCTTACGCACTAAAAATACAACTGTTGAAGTATAAGGTGCAGAGTTGTTTGGGAATTCTTTTTCCCAACCCGGATTAATTTGACCCGACTTCACAATTTCGTTGATGTCATTGGCTAAAGCCAAAGTGACTACATCTCCTTTCAAGCCATCGACCACAGCACGCGCTTGCTTTCCAGACCCGCCATGTGATTGTTTAAAATCTACAGTTTTCCCTGTACGAGCTTTCCAGTATGCTCCAAATGATTTATTAAACTCATCATAGAACTCACGCGTTGCATCATAAGACACATTTAAAAATTCACGATCAGCCGCATGGGCGATTTGAGTTGTTCCCGTAAATCCAGTCGCAATGATCACAGCACTTAAAAGTGCTTTAAAATTGTTTTTCATATGAGCGCCGCAGCAAATTTAAAATTATTCTAAATATATGAAATAAGCCAATAAACTTCAATCAAAAGCGCAAGGATATAAAATTTAAAACTGAACACAGATAAACCATGCTTGATCTTGATGAATATTTCCGAGTCTCTACGCTGTTATTGCTGAGTTATTATTTATATTGATCACATCAGATAAAAGATCGAAAACTGAAAACCTTCATGTTGGGGCGACGATAACTCTTATAAAATAATGGTCAATAATGTGCGCATCAAAACGATTACCACAACAATCTGATAAATGATTAGAAACCAAAATTGAAAAAAATATGATGTTGAAGGAAAAAGCAAAGCCTGTTTAGATCAAAGGCCTTGCTTTCTAAAAGATTACTTTTCAGCTGTAAATTGATCGTATACCCCACCATTGGCAAAATGCACCTTCTGTGCTTTTGCCCAACCACCAAAAACTTGATCGATGGTAAACAATTTGATTTTTGGAAATTTAGCAGCATATTTGGCAGCGGCTTTTAGGTCACGGGGACGGAAATTGTATTTTGCTGCAAGATCTTGTCCTACAGGTGAATAGAGATAGTTCAAATAACCCTTGGCTAGATTTCGGTTGCCATCTTTATCGACAACTTTGTCAACAATGGCAACCGAAGGTTCAGCGAGAATGGAAATTGACGGATAAACAATCTGATATTTGTCTTTATCTGGACCAGAGGTTGCCAAAATTGCTTCATTTTCCCAAGACAGCAATACATCACCAATACCACGGTCAGCAAAAGTGGTCAGAGAACCTCGAGCACCAGAGTCTAAAACTTTGACATTTTTATAAATCTTTTTCACCAATTCACGTGCTTTGGCATCATTACCACCTGGCTGTTTCAAAGCATAGCCCCAAGCGGATAAATAGATCCAACGCGGTGCCCCACCTGTTTTAGGGTTAGGGGTAATAATTTCAACACCCGGTTTTACAAGATCATTCCAATCCTTGATACCTTTTGGATTGCCCTTTCGGACCAGAAACACCACTGTTGAGGTATAAGGTGCTGAGTTATTCGGAAACTCTTTCTGCCAACCTTTTTCAATCAAACCTGCATTTACAATTTCATCAATATCGTTTGCCAATGCCAGAGTCACCACATCGGCCTGCAAACCATCGACCACTGAGCGTGCTTGTTTGCCTGACCCCCCATGAGATTGTTTAAACTCAACATCTTGTCCCGTTTTCGATTTCCAGAACTGTCCAAAACTTTTGTTATATTCTTGATAAAATTCTCGGGTAGGATCATACGATACATTTAAGAATTCTTTTGCCGCATATGTATTCCCAACGGCAATCAAACTGATTGCACTTAAAAGCAGTAGTCTTTTCATTAGTTTCTCGGTTTTTCAGTGACTAGAATGCACTATATTTTTATTATTTTGATTTAACAATCAATTACTTATAAATATAAACTCTATTCTTATCATATTTAAAGATATTCAAAATCATGCAATAAACAGCTCAATAATTTCGAATCTTTTCTAAACAGTTTATTGTATACTTGAACTCTTCACGATTCATCCATATTTATATGATATTAATTTAATTATTACATTTCGTTTCAATGGTTGTTTTTTAAACATTTTTTGTGTAGTATTATTAAAAAATG
The DNA here is from genome assembly GCF_015676285.1 of Acinetobacter sp. Res13-Abat-PEC15-P4-01. Lineage (NCBI taxonomy): Bacteria > Pseudomonadati > Pseudomonadota > Gammaproteobacteria > Moraxellales > Moraxellaceae > Acinetobacter > Acinetobacter sp. Res13-Abat-PEC15-P4-01. The sequence goes on from NZ_JADAIN010000024.1 coordinate 83,750, forward strand.
TGACGTAGTTAAGCTTTTTGTAACTTATTTTGCTACAATAACCGTGTTAAACACACCTTGTTAAAGAAAAAAAATCGACCATCCGGGGGAGTAGATGGAATGAAGTATCCATATTTAAAATTGTTAGGTATCAGCTTAGGACTAACAATCATGGCACAAACAGGTCACAGTGCAGTCATTAAAGACACCACTCGACCAATACAATCTATGATTGTGGTATCCGACAAACAGTCACCGATTGAAAAAGCGCTCAATCAGCAAAAACGTGGTGAAAGCAAACTGATCTCAGACAAAGATCAAATCAAAGTTTTAACTTCACTAAAAACGACACCATCACAAAACTTTTTAGCTGAACAACATCAAAAGTTTTCGCGTTTTGTACAAGCAATTTTCCAACCACATACTTCATAGCTGATTGATTTAATAAGATAAATTCTTTTCTCCTCAGAAGAATTTAAAAGCCCAGTCCTTTATTGGTGAATTAACCCTTAAGCGACTGGGCTTTTTCGTTATAATAGTTTTAATTTACATTCTGAATAATATTTGGTTATGAAAGTCCGTACTCGTATTGCACCCTCTCCAACAGGTTTCCCTCATGTCGGGACAGCCTATATTGCTTTGTTTAATTTATGCTTTGCCAAACAACACGGTGGTGAATTCATTCTGCGTATTGAAGATACAGACCAACTTCGCTCTACGCCAGAGTCTGAAAAAATGATTTTAGACTCATTGCGTTGGTTAGGACTAAATTGGTCGGAAGGTCCAGATGTCGGTGGTCCACACGCACCTTATCGCCAATCTGAACGTATGGGAATTTATAAACAATATGCATTAGAGCTTGTTGAAAAAGGGCATGCCTTCTATTGTTTTGCGACAGCTGAAGAACTTGATCAAATGCGTGCAGAACAGCAAGCCCGTGGTGAAACACCGCGTTATGATGGGCGTGGTTTAAAACTTTCCCAGGAAGAAGTACAGCAACGTCTTGCCGCTGGTGAAGCACATGTGATTCGCATGAAAGTGCCAGAACAGGGAATTTGCCAATTCAACGACTTATTGCGCGGCGAAGTTGAAATTCCATGGTCTCAAGTAGACATGCAAATTTTGCTTAAAACGGATGGTTTGCCAACTTACCATTTGGCGAATGTGGTCGACGATCATTTAATGGAAATTACCCATGTGATTCGTGGTGAAGAATGGATACCATCGGCACCAAAACACCAGTTACTTTATCAATATTTTGGTTGGGAAATGCCAACCTTATGCCACATGCCATTGTTGCGTAATCCTGACAAATCAAAATTGTCTAAACGTAAAAACCCAACATCCATCAATTATTACAAAGATATCGGCGTACTTCCTGAAGCATTACTCAATTATTTAGGTCGCATGGGATGGTCAATGCCAGATGAAAGCGAAAAGTTTACTTTAGCTGAAATGATTGAGCATTTTGACATTCAACGTGTGTCTTTGGGTGGTCCTATTTTCGATGTTGAAAAACTCAATTGGTTAAATGGACAATGGATTAAGGCGCTTACTCCCGCCGAACTGTTAAATACGCTCTTGGCTTGGAAAGCAGACCGTAAAACCCTTGAGGACATTGCAGCAGCAATTCAACCCCGTATTCACTTACTTTCTGAAGCGGTTAATTGGGCAGGCTTTTATTTCAATCAATTCCCTACCTTATCCAAGGAACAGTTTGAAAGTAAAAAACTCAGTGAAGAGCAAGTTCGCCAAAGTTTACAGTTTGCCATCTGGCGTTTGGAAAGCTTATTTACCTGGAATAATGATACCGTGAGCCAAACCCTGATGGATTTGGCGAATCAAATGGAAATCAAACTCCGTGATTTCATGCCTGCATTCTTTATCGCGATTGCTGGTTCAACTTCATCGACTCCTGTTATGCAATCAATGGTGACGATTGGTCCAGACTTAACCTTTGCACGTCTACGTCATGCACTTGAAATTGTGGGTGGTCCGAGCAAAAAAGAAGCAAAAGTTTGGGAAAAGCTGAATGAAAGCATCAAATTGCCGAAAAATGATGCAATCAACGAAGCTTAATTCATTTTTCTGTTGACGTGAAGGCGCAATATCCCTAATATTGCGCTCACACAGACTGGGGGTCATAGCTCAGTTGGTAGAGCGCTACAATGGCATTGTAGAGGTCAGGAGTTCGATCCTCCTTGACTCCACCAAAAGTTTTACTTGTGTTGCCTCATCTGTCCCTATCGTCTAGAGGCCTAGGACATCGCCCTTTCACGGCGGTAACCGGGGTTCGAATCCCCGTAGGGACGCCATATTCAAGATGGTGACATCTTTATAAAAACCCAAGCATTATGACTTGGGTTTTTTATTCTCTAAATTTTGATTGATTATACTCGTCCAGTCTTTTTTGCATTCTAAATGAGAACGATTAGAATAATAGCAAGATGATTAATATGGAGTCACCATGCAATACCAATGTCCAAAGTGTCAAAGCCGGAAAATTCTTCCAGTTGCAAACGGCAGCACACCTGCAGCTCGCCCAGTTGTACCTAAAAGTTTGGTATTTTTGATTCCGCTACTCTTTATTTTATTGCTTTTGGTTGTCATCAGTATCGTGATGTGGATTTTCAGTAATGGCGCAGGTCAGACATTGCAGATTGCAACAGTTGTTGTGTTTATCGCAACAGTGATTGCCGGTGTGCTTTTTTGGCGTGATCTTCCTGATTTTAAAATTTCCATGCAATCTTTTATGCAAGCCAATAAAAACTGGAAGTGTCGCGACTGTAACCATGAATGGCAAATCTAGAGACATCACTCAATAGATTTAGAAACTAAACCATTCACATTAATGTGAATGGTTTTTTTCTTGGGCCATGGATGAACCTTGAACATGCTCTGGTGCTGTATGTGAATCCACCATATCTGCATCATCCTCGATTTGCAGGGTCATTTCAGTAATCCCATGTTGATGACTCAGCATTTCCATTGCTTGTTGATACAGCGGGTTCCGGTCTGCTTCAGGTGCATATAAATGAACCGTTAAATGAACATTTTTGGAGGTAATTGCCCAGACTTTGAGTTGGTGAATACTTTCTACGCCCTTTATCGATAACAGATCATTGCGCAGCTTCTCAATATCAATTTCCTCAGGCACCCCTTCCAAAAGAATATTGATACTTTGTTTGAGTAGAGTCCATGTTCTTGGCAAGACCCAAAACCCGATAAGCACAGCAATTACCGTATCGACCCACATCCAACCGGTAAAATAAATAATTGCGCCACCGACGACAACACCCACTGAACCAAGCGCATCACTCAAGACTTCCAAATAAGCTCCCTTGATATTTAAACTTTCTTGGGAACTTGAAAATAGAATCTTCATCGAAATAAGATTAATCACCAAACCGATAACGGCGACAATCATCATGCCCACACTTTGAATCTCGGGAGGTTGGCTAAAGCGCTGATAAGCTTCGTAAAGAATATAAATTGCAACTACAAACAACATCAGCGCATTAAACAAAGCTGCCAGAATTTCAAAACGCTGATAGCCAAATGTACGCTTGTTGTCCGCGGGTAATTTTCCAATTTTTATCGCGACCAATGCAATTGCGAGCGCAGCTGCATCGGTAAACATATGTGCGGCATCCGACAGCAATGCCAAACTCTGTGTGATAAAACCAGCGACCACTTCAACAATCAAAAAAGTACCGGTCAATAGCAATGCAAAGCTTAGTTTTTTAACATTGCCCTCTGTAACCCTGGCATGACTGTGGTCATGCCCTTGTTGTTCACTCATTTCAGACCTCTCGTTATTTTATAAATGGGGAGTTCATTTCCTTTTATTGATAATAATTATTATTATCAATAATAATTTTTCTCTATATAATACCTGTACAGCTTTTTTTGATTTGACACTACACCTCACAACAGGATGTCTACAATGAATAAATATCTTGCACTCGCCCTACTGTTTTGTTCTTATAGCAATGCACATGAACCCTATATTGCACCGTTAAGTTACATCACTACAAATTCACAAATTCCAGTGATTGGAGCTTATGCAGAAGAAGCTCTCAATGCTGAACATGCACTTAAACAAGCAGCTTTAACAGTCATTCAACCTGATCAAAGTCAATTACACATTCAACCTGCGGGTACTTTAAAATCTGCGACTGTTTTTGATCTGACCTTACCACAGTCAGGTACTTATCAACTGGCTACTCAAGTTTCGTTTCCTCTCAAATATGTACAACATCATAAAGAATGGAAAATGCTTTTCGATGTTGCTGCAGATAAAGCGGGAAATATTTCTGAACGCGACTACGTGATCCCAACTGATTTCAAAAAAGTACCTGTCCCCGTCAGTATTCAGCGTGCATGGTCAATCCAAAGCTATATTTCAAAAGATAAACCTTCCGCATTCCAAAACAAAACTGATGCAGTGATAAAGGTTGAGTTTAAAACCCATCCCAATGACATCACTGCGCAACAACCTGTACAAATCCTGATTAAAAAATCCGGACAAGCACTCAAAAATGCTGAGTTGCTTGTTCGAGCTCAAGGTCAAACCGATAAACAAGCTTTAAAAGTTCCCGTCGCTCTTGATGGCTCTGCCACACTCACTTTCCCGAATTCTGGACAATATCTGGTTGAAGTCAGTGAAGCCTTCAATTCAACAGCAAAACCAGTCGATCAAAACTACACCATCATTAGCTTGGGCGTATTACCCGCAGACAAATAATAAAACCTCACAAAATACAGAGACCCTCTCCTTGCTTACCCAAGAAAGAGGGTTTTGTTTTCACAGATAAACAGCAGCTTGCTAACTTCTCTCTTTACGCTCATTCATCCAGCGATATATCACAGGCAAAATCACCAGGGTCAACAACGTAGACGACATAATTCCTCCGATCACCACAGTTGCCAGTGGACGCTGTACTTCAGCCCCTGTTCCTGTCGCCAATGCCATTGGAACAAAACCTAGAGATGCAACACAGGCAGTCATCAATACAGGTCTTAAACGCAAAATTGCACCTTGCCAAGTGGCATGATAAATATCGAGTTGCTGACGCAATTCCTTAATAAATGTCAACATGACCAGACCATTCAGCACCGCCACACCAGAGAGTGCAATAAAGCCGACTCCGGCAGACATAGACAGCGGTATTTCTCGCAGCCATAACGCAATCAAGCCACCACATAGCGCAAATGGAACACCTGTAAAGACCAATAAGCTTTCTTTAAAGTTATGGAAAACTGCCATTAACAAAATAAAGATCGTAATCAAAGCCAATGGAACCACCAACTGCATTCTGGCTTTGGCTGAAGTGAGGTTTTCAAACTGCCCTCCATAACTCAGCCAATAACCTGCCGGCATTTCCTGTTTCGCTAACGTAGATTGCAGTTCCGAAACAAAAGATCCTAGATCACGGCCTTCTACATTTGTGGTGACAACAACCCGACGTTTACCATTCTCACGGCTCACCTGATTGATCCCTAAAATATTTTCAACTTTAGCGACGTCTTGTAACTGAATTAAGCCACCATTCGGTGTTTGAATCGGCAAGACAGCCAAATGTTCTGGGGTACGTTGCGCATCATCTAGACGGATCACGAAGTCAAAACGACGATCCCCTTGTAAAATCTGTCCAACATTCTGCCCGCCCACACTTGTTGAAACCAAATCCTGTATGGCTCTTACAGATAATCCATATTGCGCTGCTGCTGCTTTATTGACTTCAACATTCAGCAAAGGTAGACCTGATGTCTGCTCGATCTTAACCGCAGATGCACCTGAAATACTTTGAACCTGTTGGGCAATTTTACTCGCCTGCTGATTCAATATATCCATGTCATCGCCAAATATTTTGATTCCGACATCACTGCGCACCCCTGAAATCAATTCATTGAAACGTAGTTCAATCGGTTGCGAAAACTCACTGTTGTTACCCGGCAATGTTGCAAGAAAAGCAATCATTCGCTGACGTAATTCATCTATGCTTTCTTTCGGGTTTTTCCATTCTTTCTGCGGTTTTAACAAGACCACTGCATCTGAAATATTCGGTGGCATTACATCTGTTGCCACTTCTGCGGTACCTGTGCGGGCAAATATGGCTTTAATTTCCGGAAATTCTTTAAGTAACAATTTTTCGGTATTTTCTTGCATTCTTAAAGATTGTTCCAAACTGGTACTCGGGGAACGCATTTGCTGTACTGCAAAATCTCCTTCACTCAGTGTCGGTGCAAATTCACTTCCAATCTGCGTTGCAAGTAGACCTGTCAAAAATAAAATACATAGTGCAAGCGTGATGACAAACACTTTGAAATGATAGGCTAAGTTCAATACCGCTTCATATTTACGCTTTAACCAAAGCATCCAGCGACTTTCTGTTTCCTTCACTTCACCATTCACAAACAGCGCCACCGCTGCTGGAATAAACGTCACGGAAAGAATAATCGCCCCCAGAAGCGCCAATACAACCGTCATTGCCATGGGATGGAACAGTTTAGCTTCAACCCCTGACAAAGCAAAAATAGGCAAATACACCACTAAAATAATCAATTGACCAAAAATCAATGGACGACGTGCCTGTTTTGCTGCAAGGAAAACTTCTTTGAAGCGCTCTGATCGTGACAATAATCGTCCTTTAGCATGTTGAGCTTCTGCTAAGCGGCGAATACAGTTTTCCACAATCACTACTGCGCCATCTACGATAATCCCGAAATCCAATGCACCGAGACTCATCAAGTTCGCACTGATTTTTTGTTCCACCATACCCGCTAAAGTGAAGAGCATGGACAATGGGATTACACAGGCAGTAATTAAAGCTGCACGGAAATTACCTAAAAACAAGAACAAAATAACAATGACCAGAATCGCCCCTTCAACCAGGTTTTTCTGTACAGTTTTAATTGCTCTTTCAACCAGATCAGTACGGTCATAAACCGTTTCAATCACGATACCTTTAGGTAAAGACTGCTGAACTTCTTTAACTTTGGCATCCACGGCACGTGCGACTGTACGGCTATTTTCCCCCATCATCATCATGGCAATACCAAGCACGGTTTCTTGGCTGTTATAAGTTGCACCACCAGTTCGAAGATCATGTCCAATCGCCACGCTGGCAACATCAGCAACACGGATTGGAAAACCATTTTTATTGCCAATGCTGACATTTTGAATATCTTCAATACTGCTGAGCATTCCAGGAACACGCACAGTCAATTGCTGACCATTGGTTTCGATAAAACCAGCACCACGGTTTTCATTATTTAAAGTCAAAGCATTCTGCAAATCACTGAGCGGTATTTGCAGTTGTTGCAGACGATTGAGATCAGGGGTGACCACATACGTTTTATTAAAGCCACCAATGGAGTTAACCTCAGCTACCCCGGGTACTCGTTGTAATTGTGGTCTAACAATCCAATCCTGAATTTCACGCAAATCCATGGCGCTGTAGGGAGTTCCATCAGCTTTCTTGGCATCGGGTTTAGCTTTAACCACCCATTGATAAATTTCTCCCAGACCTGTCGACACTGGCGACATCGTGGGTGAAATATCATCAGGTAGTGCTGTTTGAGCTTCTTGTATACGCTGATTAATTTGTTGGCGCGCCCAATAAATGTCTGTGCCATCTTTAAAAATAATGGTGACTTGTGATAGGCCATAGCGAGAAATTGAACGGGTCATCTCAAGCTTGGGCAGCCCTGCCATCGCAGTTTCAATGGGATAGGTGATTCGCTGCTCGACTTCCAATGCAGTAAACCCAGCTGCCTGAGTGTTCACTTGTACTTGGACATTGGTAATATCAGGTACTGCATCAATCGGTAATTTTTGATAGCTGTAGACACCAACACCAATCCACGCCACGATAAACAGTATTACCCATATCGCATTTTTAATGGAGAATTGAATGAGTCGATCAAATAGTCCCTCTGCCTGAGGTAATTCCTGGTCTTTTTCTAAATCTAATTGAGCGTCTGGAGAATCCTTAATGGTCATGGCTCGCTTCTCCTTTTTCCAGTTCAGATTTGAGTAAGAAACTGCCTTGCGCCGCGTATTGCTGCCCTTGCTTTAGACCTGACTGAATTTCAATCCATTGTCCATCACTGGATACCTGCCCCAAGACTACAGCTTGTGCTTTAAATTCAACCTTTTTGTCATGCTCGCTGGCAATAAATACAACATCTTTATCCTCTATTTTTTGTATGGCACTTTTCAATACACGTAATGCCTGAGCAGAGCCTGGCTGTTGAAGTTGGACATTCACCATTAAGTTTGGACGTAATTCAGCAGCATTGGATAATACTTTGGCTCGCACTTGTAAACGTCCAGTTTGAGCATCAGCTTCAGTATTTAAACTTTGAATCTGAGCCGTGAAAGTATTACCTGTTTGTAAAGACTTAAACTCAATCTGTTGATTCGGTGCAATAGATGAAAATTCGGAACTTGGGACAATAAATTCAAGCCACAATTGATCTAACTGATCAATCACAAACAATTGACTGGCAAGCTGAACATTCTCCCCCATGACTAAGTCTTTTTTACTAATAATACCTGCAATTGGCGCTGTCATGACATAACGCCCCTGACTTCCAGAAGAAGCCCCTAAAGCAGACAAACGAGATTTTGTTGCTTGCACCTGTATTTGAGCCTGTTTATAGGCATTGTATGCACGCTGATAATCTTGCTTTGCAGAGATGCCCTGTGACCACAACTGACGCTCACGCTCATAATCTTGACGCGCCAGTTCCATTGCTGTTTGTGCAATCTGTAAGTTCGCTTGCTGGTCAACTAAATCCGGAACAACAAGCGTTGCCAATGCTTGACCTTTTTGCACACGTTGCCCCAGCTCAACATTTACAGAAATCACTTGCCCACTAAAAGCAGGAGAGACATGCGCCTGTCGATCCGTATTGACCATGATTTTTGCAGGATAAGAAGCTGACTTTAAAACAGCACCCATTTCTGCTTTGGCAAGTTGTATGCCTTGTTCAGTAATCTGCTGTGCAGTCAGACTAATTGTTTCTTTTTCCTCTTCTTCACTGTGCCCAGCTTCATTTGCCCCTCCCTGAGCCGATTCCGCAGCACCTTCTTCACCATGCGCATGACCTTCCTCGGCATGCCCCTCCTCTTTTGATGAGCTTTTCTTCGATGAAAAAAGTAAAGCCATTGCAATAAGGGCTGTCAGGGCAATAGCAACAATGATCAGTAGGCGTTGAGAAATTTTGCCCTGCTGATGCTGAAACGATTTAAATTGATTTAGCATATTAATTTCCCCCACCAATCACTGGTAGTGCTTGAGTCTCTTGCCATAAGTTTTGATTGATTTGTGCGATCGCATCTTTCGCCATGATTTGACTCGGTTCAATGCCTAGACTCAAACTTTCTGCCTCAATGGCACGTTGCCATCCCTCTTTGAGTAATTGCACTTTGCGTAAACGTACATCTTGCAATTGTAAAGTTGCCTGCTGTACATCCGTTACAGCAAACTTACCCACGGTAAAACCCATTAAAGTTTTACGTTGTACTTGAGCAGCAAGTGGGATCTGAGACTGATCCACAGCATTGAATTGCACTTCCAATCCCTGGAGTTCGGTCAATAATGTGCCGACCTGCAAAGCATTTTGACGAAGATAGAATTCTTGCTGTTTGTTTAATAAATCTTCTTTAGCACGTGCAATCTGCACACCGTATTGTTGGCGGTTAAAAATATTCAATGGAATCGATACACCCACCACAAGCGCATTATCAGTTTGAGCTTGAGGTGACCGTGTGCGGTTTACGCCAAAATTCACTGTAGGATTTGGACGCGCCGAGGCCTTGAGCTGATCGACTGTCGCTTTTGCCTGCAACACTTGTAAACGACGTGATTTTTCAAATAAATTATCCGATAAATATTCTTGTACTTGTTGATGGGAAGAAGATGGCCACAATGATTGGGGACTCAGGTTGATGCCGATCGATTTATCCGCATCTCCCCATAAATTTGATAATTGCTGTCTCGCAATCTGAACTTGCAGATCAGCTTGACGATACAAGCGCGCATTTTCAGCATGGCTCAATCGCACCCGATCTACATCAACCTGTGCAACACCACCTGCCTGATAACGCTTCTGGATGGCATTCAGGTTTTCTTCACTGACTTTAAGCTGCTCTTGAACCACACTACGTTCCAGTTCAAAAATGGCCAGTTGCGACCATAAATATTTAACAGCAAGTTCGAGCTGAGCTTGATATATTCGCTGATTTAGATTGCTTTGATCTTTAGAAAGTTGTGCCAATTTTTGAACAGATTTGCGTTCACCAAAAAGATCCAGGCGTTGAGAAATACCTAGCGCAAGCTCTTTATCTTCATTTGTACCGAAGCCTGTTTGCTGTATGGATATCTCTGGATTTGTCCACAGTTTTGCTTGTTTTATATTCGCATCCGCAATCTGCTGTTGAGTTTGCCAGATATTTTGTGTTTGCTGGTACTGCTCTGTTTTCGCGATTGCCTGCTGCAGAGTTAATGACTGTTTTGAATCATTCGCCCAAGCAGTAGAAGTTACAATACCCACCATAAGTGCTCCAAGCACAGACAATCTAAAGCGAAATCTAAACTTTTGTACGGTTTTACATGTTTTTTTAGGCATAGAAATGCTCCACTAAATTCAAGTATTAGCGGTGAGTGATTTTTCGGCTACCCCACCTTATAGCGGGGATAAGAGAGGCGGCGGGTTAGGAAAATATAGATCAGGTGACTGGTACAAGTTGTTCCAGCCAATAAAAGGCGCTTCTAAGTAAGCTATGAATTTAGGTTGCTCAGCATGTTGCTGATCATCCACGACCATAAAGTGGACTAAAGAAGGCAAATGGTCACTATGGTCATCATTGAGATGACTCAGAAAATCGTTGGCGTGTGCATCATGCTGATGCGCTGTTTTCTGCTGAGAAAACCCATGATCCATTTGCACTTCAGACGCGTGATTTGCCGTTAATTGGGGATGCTGTAATTGATCTTGCACACAATCAGGCGCACTATGATGACCAAAATGCTGACTGGCTGATTTCTGATAGAGTCCCGTGCTTTTTTCATGATCACAAAAAGCTGCCGCCACATTCCAGAGACTCTGGAACATGAACAAACTTAGCAAGACTGTGATGAAAACACCTGAACGTTTCACAGATTGAGACTCAAAATCAAAATACATGATGAATATAGCAACTTTGGCGCGCTATTCAAATTACAGAAAGGTAATTTTTAAAAATTCTAAAGTCTTTATTAAACCAGATTAATATAAACAAAAGTATATAAAACACAATTGACAAACTTACATAAAATTATTTGCAAAGTTTACAAAATCAGCTAGATTTACTGATATCTAATCAATTTTTTATGATTAGCAATCTCTTTTACTTTGTTAATGGATTAGCAAGGAGGTTTTATATGTTGGTGCATATTTTTAACCGTTTTTTAGGAGATTCCACATCTCGCCAAGCATTTGAACAAAATGCGTCTGAAGCTACGCTTGAAAAAGCACAAGCCCATGATTTTGAAGATCAACATTTGAGTTCAGATGAAATCGCAAATCGTAATGCGATGTGGTGTTATCTCAGAGCCGCTTTACGCGGAGATCAGGAAGCCCAGTATAAAATGGGATTAAGTTATCTCAACGGACAACTGGGTTTAGACCGTAGTTATAGTCATGCTGAGAAGTGGCTTGAACAAGCTGCGCATCAAGGTCATCTGCATGCAAAAGAACAGTTAAAGAAAGCCTATGACGAACTTGCATTTTCATAAATTATGTTAATAGTGTTGTATATATTCCCGTATAAACAGAGCTTAAACAAGCTCTGTTTATTGCTCGGTTATAGTTGATTATCCAACTGAATTCATTTGTTTATTTTTCACTCAAACAACGATGGTTTTAACTTTTAAAATTAATTTCAATATGGTAAAAATCACAAAATAAATAAAAAAACTATAGAGTATTTACTCTAAAATATTTTTTAAATTCAGAGGTTTACCACTAGTAATTTTATTTTTTTTGTATATTATTGCCCCCAATAAAACTGACTATCTTTTATACAAGGATAGCTTCACCCAGAAACTAAAAATACAGCTCATATATTCATTTTAGCAAAATCAGGAAAATAGCTATGAATCAGAAATTGGAGCAACTTTTTCAAGAAAAGGTTCAAGGTAAAATTGCATTAATCACTGGTGCTTCTAGTGGTATTGGTTTAACGGTTGCAAAAAAACTTGCTTCGGCAGGTGCTCATGTACTTTTAGTGTCCCGTACAGAAGAAACATTGAAAGAAGTTCAAGCAGAAATTCAGGCGGAAGGTGGAAAAGCGGATATTTTCCCCTGTGATTTAAATGATATGGATGCGATTGATCGCGTTTCTAAGCAAATCATCGCTTCCGTGGATCATATTGATATTTTAATCAATAACGCAGGACGTTCAATTCGTCGTGCAGTCCATGAGTCTGTCGATCGTTTCCATGACTTTGAACGTACCATGCAACTGAACTATTTCGGAGCAGTGCGCTTAGTCCTCAACATTTTACCGCAGATGATGAGCCGTAAAGATGGTCATATCATCAATATTAGCTCTATTGGTGTATTGGCAAACGCCACACGTTTCTCTGCTTATGTTGCTTCAAAAGCGGCTTTAGACGCCTTTAGCCGTTGCTTATCTGCCGAAGTTCACTCACATAAAATTGCGATCACATCGGTATATATGCCTTTAGTGCGCACGCCTATGATTGCACCTACAAAAATCTATAAATACGTTCCGACCCTTTCACCAGAACAGGCTGCTGATCTGGTGGCTTATGCAATTGTCAAACGTCCGAAGAAAGTCGCAACAAACTTAGGACGTCTAGCATCGATTACCTACTCGATTGCACCGGGAATCAACAATAAATTAATGTCGATTGGATTTAACCTATTCCCAAGCTCTACAGCATCTGTAGGAAAGCAAGAAAAGTTAAATCTTGTTCAACGTGCATATGCGCGTTTATTCCCTGGCGAACATTGGTAAGTTTAAGACACCCTAGAAAGCTTATTTTTAAGTAAGCTTTCTAGCCACTCAATAAAGAATTGAAAATAAACAGGTCTGTATTTTCGTTCTAAAAATAAAAAATTAACAGGAATCCTGAGACAAGGCTGTTGTTCAAAAATTTGAATCAACCTATTTTGTGCAATAAAAGGCAGTGCATCAAACGCTGGAATCTGAATGATTCCCAATCCCTGTAAAGCGGCATGTAAATAGCTTTCCGTGTCCTCTACACACAGTTTGTAGGGAAGATTGATCTGAATATTTTTAAAACACAAGCGCTCAAAATCTGTATCTAAATTTTTGATTTGATATCCGATCAAAAAATGCTCTTGCAAATGTGCCAAGCTCAATGGCCGTTGCAGCCTATTTAGATAATCAGGTGAAGCCAAAGTATATAAATCAACATGGGCAATCGGTCTTACAATTAAATTTTCATCTTCCACCTTACCCACACGAACCACACAATCCAAACGCTCTTCAATTAAATCTGAATAACGGTCATGGCTATAAATCGAAATTTTAACATTTGGGTATTTTTCATAAAATTCATCAAGATAAGGAATAAGATATTGTGTTGCTATACGCAAAGGCAAACCAATTTTAATTTTTCCTATGTGCTCACGATTTTTTAATTTGAAATGATCTAATTTTTCAGACTGTAGAATTAAATGTTTGACCTCCAGAAAAAACTGCATTCCATCATTGGTTAAATTGACTTTTCGAGTAGTTCGATTAAACAGCAAAATTTCATATTCTTTTTCTAGAGCTTGTATGGCATAGGTAATTGTGGAACGTGGTAAGTCTAACTCTTTTGCCACTTGTGCAAATGAATGCTTTTCTGCAACAAGACAAAAAATTTTAAACCGCTCTATTTTATCCATCTATTATTCAATTTTTTCAAACAATCTATTCGATTCTACTCACTATGTAGAATAAAAAATAGCTTCTAGAATTTCAATATTACTGGTGAAGATTGGAAAATAAAATGAGCTCACATGACTTAAGAGATAAAACAGTGATTATTACGGGTGGAGCAAAAAATTTAGGTGGTTTGATTTCTCGTAAATTCGCACAACACGGGGCAAATCTTGTCATTCATTACAACAGCCCTGAAACACAAAAGGATGCGGAAGAAACACTTAAAGCGGTTGAACAATCAGGTGCGCACGCAACACTGATACAAGCAGATCTTTCTAATATTGAGAATATTGAAACCTTATTCATCAAAGCTAAAGAGACTTTTGGGGGTGTCGATATTGCAATCAATACGGTCGGTCGAGTATTAAAAAAACCATTGATTGAAACAACAGAACAAGAGTTCGATTCAATGAATGAGATCAACAACAAAATTGCTTATTTCTTCATTCAATCTGCAGGGAAACATCTCAACAATGGTGGAAAAATTTGTTCAATCGTGACCAGCCTTTTGGCTGCTTATACCGGTTTGTACTCAACTTATGAAGGCTTAAAAGCACCGGTTGAACACTATACTCGCGCTGCATCAAAGGAATACGGAGAGCGGGGTATTTCCGTCACGGCAGTTGCACCGGGTCCAATGGATACCCCGTTTTTCTATGGTCAAGAAGCGCCTGAAGCTGTGGCGTATCATAAATCTGCCTCAGCGCTGGGTGGCTTAACCAAAATTGAAGACATTGAACCTTTGGTTCGTTTTTTAGTCACAGAAGGCTGGTGGATTACAGGACAGACTATTTTTGCCAATGGTGGTTATACAACACGATAATGCTGCTCGAGAAAAGTGCCCATTTTATTCAATGGGCACTTTTCCTTTATCCTCTTAATTTTGCTTGACCCATTCAGCCGTCCGTTCAATCGTTTGCTTGAGATTGGTTTCAGGTATTTTCCAGTTTTGATTCATTTTTAAAAACGCATCAATATTCAATTGCTCTGTACGAATGAAATTTAACATTTCCGCAGATAACTCTAACTTTTGAGCAAGCCATTTCCATTTTAAAATTAATTTTAAAATATTGAGAGAAACAAAATATTGTGGGGCTTTAAGATTTAAGCGATCTGCCACATGTTGAATCAGTGCCTGTAAAGAAATCTGGGTGGGATTAGCAATCAGTATCTCTTGATTTACTGCCAATTGATCCTGTGAGGCTTTACATATCGCATGAACCAGCATATTCACTGAAACTAAAGGCAAATAATGCTGAGGGGTTGCAGGAATTGCAGTCAACTTGTGTTGTTTCAATTGAGTAATCAGATGCTCTATCGGCTGATGTTTGGTGATTTCTCCAGAGTATTCATCTCCTATGACTGTTGCAGGATGTATCACCGTCCAATCAATTTTCAATGCTTGCGCACATTTGATCCAGGCAAAATGAGCCTCAATTTTAGAAGCCTCATAAGCACCTAGTTTTTGATACACGTGCTGCCAATCTGTTTTTTCTATATTTTTCCGATCAATCCCAGCATCTTCTAGGTTTTGAGCGAGTGTCAACATGTAGCCAGAAAGATGAATTACCCGTTTCAAGTGACAGTGAGCATTCACGTTTTTAAGTAAATTAATGACTCCCCGAACATTCACTTCACGTGCCTGTTGCATGGACAGATTCCATGCAAATAACGCACTGGTATTCACCAAATGAGTCACAGTTGCAAGCCGTTTCCAGTCCCCTGTTGAAATACCCAAGTCTGGCAAGGTTATATCACCTTGTATACACTGCAATTTTTGATGATTTATATCCTGTTTTTCCAACCAGGCTCTCAAACTTGGTTCTTGCTGCTCACGCTTTCGACACAGCGCAAAAACTTGTTCATTGTCTTGAAGTAACTGTGCCACCAGAAATTTACCAATAAACCCTGTTGCACCTGCGACCAATGTAATTTTTTCTGTGCTTTGATAATTTTGCATCACTTGCTACGCTCCTTATGTTCACACTTAATCTAAAGGATAGAGTACACTCCACAGTCAAGTCCTTCTTGCAAGTACAATAAAATTTGGAGCCAGTGATGTTAATCAGTGAGTTATCAAAACAACTCAATCTCAGTCGGGATACGATTCGTTTTTATGAAAAGCTGGATCTTATCCGTCCCTTGATTCGAAATAATGGATATAAAGATTATTCAGAACAGGATGTACAACAATTACAGTTGATTCAAGTTGCTAAAAACTTGGGCTTTACTTTGGCGGAAATTAAACAGATTTTGGATTTGGTCAATGTCAATGAAATTCCAGCGGAACAATTTCATGAGATTTTAACCGACAAGCTTAATGTCATTGGTGAGAAAATCGTTCAACTACAAAACATTCAGCATCTGCTGGAAAATCTTGTCATTGGAGAAGCATGCCCATTTAAAAAAGATTGTGATATTTCTGCGATTATCTAGTTCATAAAAAACCGCCTTACGGCGGTTTCATTTTTGAGAAATTAAGGCTTATTTAGATCCCTTAATCCCTGCTTGCAACAACAATGCACCTAAACCACCAATTTTATTTTCTTGAGGTTTTGCTGCTTGAGGCTTTTTGTCATGACGAGGTGCTTTATCCTTATGGTCATGATTTGGACGACCTTGTTGTGGACGTTTACCTTGTGGCTTACGTTCAGCACGCTGCTCATTGTTAAACTCACGTTTTTGACGTGGAGCTTTCACTGGTGCCTCTGCCCCCTCAGGACGCATCGATAAATTGACACGATTGCGTTCAGCATCTACCGTTAACACGCGAACTTGTACGATTTGTCCCGGTTTAACAACTTTATGCGGATCTGCCACAAATTCATTGGCAAGTTCAGAAATATGGACTAAACCGTCTTGATGTACACCAACATCAACAAATGCACCGAAGTTGGTCACATTGGTAATCACGCCTTCGAGCTGCATACCCTCAGTTAACTGACTCACTTCAGTAATATCCTCGCGGAATTTGGCAGTACGGAACTCTGGACGTGGATCACGACCAGGTTTTTCAAGTTCACTCAATACGTCTTGAATGGTCGGTAAACCAAATTGATCATCAACAAAATCTTCTGCTTTAACCTGACGGATAATTTCAGTATTGCCGATAATATCTTTGACTGTAGTGGCTTTGGCTTCGACAATCTTATTGACCAGCCCATAAGACTCTGGATGAACAGATGATGCATCCAAAGGCTCTGAACCGTCTTGAATACGCAGGAAACCTGCAGCTTGTTCAAAGGTACGCTCACCCAAACGAGGGACATTCTTTAATGCCTGGCGGTTATCAAAGCGACCATTCTCTTTACGGTAATCAACTATCTGCTGCGCAATAGCTTTATTTAAACCCGCAATATAACCCAAGATTGCAGGAGAAGCAGTATTGACATCCACCCCCACGGCATTCACACAGTCTTCTACCACAGCATCCAGTGTTTTTGCCAGATTGGTTTGATTCACATCATGCTGATATTGACCTACACCAATAGATTTAGGATCAATTTTCACCAATTCAGCCAAAGGATCTTGTAAACGGCGTGCAATCGACACTGCACCACGAATCGCCACATCAAGTTCAGGAAGCTCGGCAGAAGCCAGCTCTGATGCAGAATAGACTGATGCACCGGCTTCACTGACTGAAACACGGGTTAAGTTAAGATCCGTATTCTCTGCCATCATTTCCGCGACAACTGCTTCAGTTTCACGGCTGGCAGTTCCATTACCGATCGCAATGAGGTCTACATTGAATTCACGGCACAGTCTCGCCAGTTCAGCAATTGAACCTGCTTTATCTTCTTTAGGCGCAAAAGGATAAATGGTGCTGTGCGCCAAAACATCGCCCGAATCCGAAACCACAGCAAGTTTGACACCCGTACGGATACCAGGGTCAACACCCAGTGTGGTGCGAGAACCCGCTGGTGCAGAAAGTAACAAATGACGTAGGTTTTCAGCAAACACATTCATTGCTTCTGATTCAGCAGCAAGGCGTTTTTCCGTCAATAGTGAATGCTCGATGGTCGGACGAACCTTGCCTAACCAAAACAGCTTTGCAGTTTGTTTGAGAAAGTCTTGACGTGATTGTGGTTGAACTGTCTCAAGATTATATTCAGTTTCAATACGTGAAAGTGGAGCATGATCTTCGCCATCAACTTTAAGACCCAGCACATTTTCTTGACGACCACGCAACATCGCCAATAAGCGGTGTGAAGGTACTTTATTTAGGTTTTCAGAGAAATCAAAGTAATCACGGAATTTTTTACCGACTTCTTTTTTCTCTTCAGATGCGACCAAACTCTTCAACACAGCAGTTTTGGCAAAAGTCGCCTTCAACTCTGTTGTCAAAGGAATATTCTGTGCCCAATCATCAATAATGATGTGTTGAATCGCGTCCAGTTGACTTTCAACATCTGGATATTCTTCATGGCTAAAACCGGCCAAAGCTTCAGTAGGATCAATTTGCTCTGCAATAATTTTTTCTGCAATAACACCAAGACCCGCTTCTTTTGCTTTAAAAGATTTACTGGTACGTTTTGGACGATATGGTGCGTAAAGCTCTTCTAAGGCATTTTTTGTTTCAGCGGCATTTACACGTGCAAGCAAATCATCTGAAAGTTTATTTTGTTCTTTTAAAGATTCGATTACTTTTTCACGGCGTTCAAATAAATCACGTAAATAAACAAGGCGCGTATCGAGTTGGCGTAATTGTATATCGTCTAAACCCTGTGTTACTTCTTTACGGTAACGTGCAATAAATGGAACACTAGAGCCTTCATCAATCAGTTTAATGGCAGCTTCTACTTGGTTTGGACGTACGGCAAGCTCACTTGCCAACTGCTGAACTAAGTCAGTCATCGTGTTTAATTCCACAAGGATAAGGACTAAAAGTTAGTGATTATAAAGACCGAGACCATAAAATCCACAATTGTTTTGCAAATTAGTAATGAAAAAAGTGATAAAAGTTCATTTTTCCTGAATTTTTATCGTACATTCGGGTATTTCATCCTGACCTGCTACGTTCAAATTGCTTTGTAAAATAATTTTTCCAAGCTGCCATTTTGCCCCTTTTCTCTGACCGCCCCCAAAACGGTTGAAAAATTGTAAAGAACACGATTGATATCCTGGTTTACTGACCGTCTCTTGAATAAACACAGGTGGTGCTTCCATATACATGATTTCTTTCAATAAAAAAGCAGAATAGCGTTGCTCTTTTAACTGAAAATTTCCATTTTGGTTGGTTTGAGTTTCTCCGACTTGAGCATATGCAATCGGTTGCCCATGACCATCAATCACTTGTCCAGAGATCTCTGGTCGAGATAATCGACTAATACATGCACTTAAACAAAAGCTTATTGCTAAAATACATAAAAGTTTCATTTGCAAATGGTATGTTTTTTTATTTATAAACATAGAATGATCTCAAATATTTATAGATGTTGTCTTTTGGTTTCAAAACAGCCGGAAAATTGTATTTTTGAGCAATTTGATACATAGTCTTAACAAGCGCTTAGGCATTATACTGAGATTGATGAATATTTATAATTTACAACATTAAGGGAGTACATCATGAGTTTGGTTGTACCTGCTGAAAATACAGATGTCGTACAAAACGAAACTGACCGTGTCGAACGCATCCTAGTGGTCGATGATGATGTGCGTTTACGTACCCTTTTACAGCGTTTCCTTGAAGATAAAGGCTTTGTTGTTAAGACAGCCCACGATGCAACACAAATGGACCGTCTATTACAACGTGAGTTATTTTCGCTCATCGTTTTAGACTTCATGCTTCCTGTAGAAGATGGTTTAAGCATTTGCAGACGCTTACGCGCATCCAATATTGATACACCTGTCATCATGCTTACAGCACGAGGCAGTGACTCTGACCGTATTGCAGGTTTAGAGGCTGGCGCAGATGATTATTTGCCAAAGCCATTTAATCCAAATGAATTATTGGCACGTATTCGTGCTGTTTTACGTCGCCAAGTCCGGGAAGTTCCGGGGGCACCAAGCCAAAACGTAGAAGTGGTTTCGTTCGGTCCATGGTCTTTAGACCTTTCAACACGTACGTTGACTCGTGAAGGTCAAGTTGTCACCTTAACCACAGGTGAGTTTGCCGTGTTAAAAGCATTGGTACAGCATCCACGCGAACCATTGACCCGTGACAAATTGATGAATCTTGCACGCGGTCGTGAATGGGGCGCAATGGAACGTTCAATTGATGTTCAGGTTTCACGTTTGCGTCGACTGATCGAAGAAAATCCTGCACGTGCACGTTATATCCAAACTGTATGGGGCGTGGGTTATGTTTTCGTTCCAGATGGCGCGGAATAATAAAGCGAGAGAAGGTGTCTCTATTTTGTGAAAGAAGGAGATACTGACTTATGGGTGACATTTTTAATAGAGATGTCACCCATATTTTATGGTGTTGGGTCAGAGTTGGCTGCTAAAAATAATCAAATCAATGTATTCATCTAAAGACCAGCCTTGCCTCTACAATAGAACACTGCTGTTTGGTTCTATTTAATTGAATGAATTTACTTTTATTTCACCCTGAAGTATTCGCACGAATATGAATAAATTCACCGTTTTATGGTTGCTATAAATCCCTCATTGATTAAACTAAAATCAAGACATCACACGATATCATCGAGTAACAGGATCAATCTGTGAAATTAGAACCTATAGACCCACAAGAATTTACTGACTTTGTCGCTTACAAGGAACGCAAACGTACACCTTGGGAACGCTTTCTCGATAAAATCAAGCCACGTTCTGCAGCAATGCGAACCACGGTTTTGGTGATATTTGTGGTGTTTTTTAGCCTATTTATGTCGCTCTGGTTTTTCTGGAAAACACTCTACCTCCCTGAAATTCAACAACATGCACGTTTTCTGGCAGTTGAACTTGAGATGGTCAACAATCCTCGCTTACAGATCTACCATGATGATATTCAACTCGATATTGATGAATGGTTAAAACAGCGTGTGGGGGTGGAATACGTAACAGATCCTAAAGATTATCCGAATGTTAAAGATAAAATTATTGCTGATTTCTTTACCAATCGCATTGAAAAACAATTGGCAGAAGAATTAAAAATCAAAGATGTGACGGTTTACTTTCAGTTTAAACCCAGCCCACGCATATGGGTGCAAACGCCTGAGATGAATGGAAATTGGGTCCGTGAACCGTTAAATACTTATGCCAACTATAGCCCGGAACTTATTTTAGCTTGGCTATTGGGTATTCCTTTAATTGCTGCGGCTATTATTTTGACACTGGTGAGACAGCTGAACCGCCCATTACGTCGCTTGCAACATGCCGCAAATAATTACAGTAAAACAGGTAAAGCGCCTTATCTTGAAACCAACCATGGACCTCAAGAAATTCGTGAGGTTAACCAAGCCTTTAACCATATGATCTATACGCTTGAGCAAACTGAACGAGATCGCCAAATCATGTTGGCTGGAATTTCACATGATTTAAGAACACCACTGACTCGGATTCGTTTAAGTGCAGAAATGATGTCAGATGATGACTTCTTAAAAGAAGGACTGATTTATGATGTCGATGATATGGACGCCATTTTGAGCCAATTCATCTCCTATATGCGCGATGGTTCAGATGAAGAGTTACAAGACACCAATATCAATAGCTTACTACAGGAACTGGTGATTCAATTTAAGCCTTTAGATATTCGCTTTACACCTCAAGAATTGCCCATCATCACTGCACGTTCTCTTTCTCTCAAACGTCTGATTGGTAATCTGATCAATAACTCAAAACGTTACGGCGCCGAACCTATTGAGCTCGATGCTTCTGTTGAAGGCGATCATATTAAGATCTGTGTTGCCGACAATGGTGAGGGAATTCCTGAAGACCAAATTGAAGGTTTAATGCAACCCTTTGTACGTGGAAATGCCGCACGTACAGTTCAAGGCAGTGGTTTGGGGTTGGCAATTGTGAAGCGGATTGTCGATATTCATCAAGGTGAACTGTCTATTTCCAACCGCCCTGAAGGGGGTTTACAAGCCATCATTTCCCTGCCACTTTCCATAAAAGTTGAGGAAGAACCGGCACCTACAAACCCGATTCAAAAAATTAAGCAGAGTTTGAGTGATCATTTTTAATGATCGCTCAATAATCAAACAAACAGTTTTGTTTATTTATCACACAGACAACATTATTTTATTAATAAATAACAACTTAAAAACCATCACAAGAATTTATACCTACATTTATTGAAAAAATTAGACCTTAGCATTAGAGGCATGCACAATTTAGTTTGAGGGCGGTACAATCCGTCTAGTTTTGAACAAGAATTGAGCGTAAACCATGTCTTTAGATCGTATCCGTTTAGCATCTCTCCATGACAAAGTCATGAGCGCAGAACAAGCCGCAACTTTTATCCAAGATGGTATGACTGTGGGGATGAGTGGCTTTACTCGTGCAGGTGAAGCAAAAGCCGTACCTTTAGCACTTGTTAAACAAGCCAAAGTAAATCCTCTCAAGATTACATTAATCACAGGTGCGAGTTTAGGTAATGATCTAGACAAACAATTGACTGAAGCAGGTGTACTTGCTCGTCGTTTACCGTTCCAAGTAGACAACACATTACGTAAAGCCATCAATAAAGGCGAAGTCATGTTTATTGATCAGCATTTGTCTGAAACTGTTGAACAGATGCGTAACCTTCAATTAAAAAAACCTGATGTAGCTGTGATTGAAGCCATTGCGATTACTGAAGATGGCGGCATCATTCCAACCACTTCTGTAGGTAACTCTGCAAGTTTTGCAATTTTTGCTGAAAAAGTGATTGTTGAAATCAACACCAACTTAAGCCCCGCTTTCGAAGGCTTGCATGATATCTATATCCCAACTTACCGTCCTACTCGCCAACCGATTCCATTAACACATGTTGATCAACGTATCGGTACGCCAGCAATCAATATCGATCCTGCAAAAATCGTCGGTATCGTGATTAACAGCGAATTCCATGACTCTCCATCAACAGTTACTTTACCTGATGATGAAACGCAATCGATTGCAAACCATTTGATCGCATTCTTTGAGAAAGAAGTTGAAGAAGGTCGTTTACCTGCGAATCTTGGTCCTTTACAAGCAGGAATCGGGTCTATTGCCAATGCAGTATTAACGGGTCTTAAAGAATCGAACTTTGAAGATTTGGTGATGTACTCAGAAGTACTTCAAGACTGTACCTTTGAATTGATTGATGCAGGTAAAATGAAATTTGCTTCAGGTTCTTCAATTACCCTTTCTGCTAAATATGGTGAGAAAGTATTTAATAACCTTGAACAATACAAAGATAAATTGGTTTTGCGTCCACAAGAAATTTCAAACCATCCTGAGCTCGTTCGTCGTTTAGGTATCATTGGGATCAACACTGCACTTGAGTTCGATATTTACGGCAACGTCAACTCAACACACGTTTGTGGTACCAAGATGATGAATGGTATTGGCGGTTCAGGTGACTTCGCACGTAATGCGCATTTGGCTATTTTCGTGACCAAATCAATTGCAAAAGGCGGTGATATCTCTTCTGTTGTCCCATTTGCATCACATATCGACCATGCTGAACATGATGTGGATATTCTAGTCACTGAACAGGGTCTTGCAGACTTGCGTGGCTTGGCACCACGTGAACGTGCTCGTGCCGTGATCGACAACTGTGCTCATCCAATGTACCGTGATGCCTTAAATGACTACTTTGATCGTGCGTGTGAAAAAGGTGGTCAAACACCTCATATTCTTCGTGAAGCGCTTTCTTGGCACTGCAACTTTGAAGAAACAGGTCATATGTTAACAACTCAAGACCAAGCTAAAAAATCTGCATAAGGTTTTAGCCGAAAAAAAAACGCCATTCATGGCGTTTTTTTATTGTCTATTGCGTTAACACATTGAGATATTTACTGCATAAAATGACATTCTGCCCGAATATTCAGGCATATCCATTTTTTCACAAAGTTTAAACTGCCATGCTTAAAGGGTCTTTTTTCTCGACAAATGCTAAACCTGACTGATCCTGATGAATCATATCTACGGCTTTCTCAGCAATCATAATCGCAGGTGCATTGGTGTTTCCATTGACCACTTTAGGCATAATAGATGCATCCACCACACGCAAGTTCTGAATACCATAAACACGCAAGCGCGGATCAACTACAGCCATTTCGTCCACGCCCATTTTACAACTGCCTACGGGATGATAGACTGTATCCGAGCGATCTCGTAAAACCTGCCGAATCTCCTCATCGGTACGTACATTTGCAGTAAACAAATCTTCTTTGATCATGCTTTTAAATGCTTCAGACTGCATTAAAGTCTGAGTGAGCTTAAAGCCTTTAACCATTTCCTCTAAATCAGATTCTTCTCCATAGAAATTTGGATCAATCAATAGTGGATCATCGATACTCGGACCACTGATCTTGATCGTGCCCCGACTTTTCGGGTTCAATAAGCAAACATGGCAAGAAATACCATGCCCGGTATGCAAAGTCCGAGCATGGTTATCGACCAATGCAATCACAAAATGCAATTGTAGATTCGGTACTTTCTGCTCTGATGAGCTTTTAATAAAACCGCCACATTCAGCAAAATTTGTGGTAAGCAAACCACGCCGCTCTTTTCGATAACGGCCAATCTGTTTGATAAGATCAATGGATCCAGGTATGGACAGCCCAAAAGTTCCCTGTATTTCACGTACTTTATAGCCAAAGATAAAATCAGGATGATCATGAAAATTCTTCCCCACACCAGGTAAGTGCTTTTTCACCTCGATCCCATGTTCCATTAACTCATGTTGGTCACCGATTCCAGATAACATCAGGATTTGAGGTGACTGCATTGCACCCGCACTGAGTAAAACTTCACGTCGCGCATGAATTTGCTTCAATTGCCCATTCTGTTTATATTCCACTCCCACAGCCACACCATTTTCGATCAAAATCCGCTGTGTTTGTGCCGAGGTCTCGACTGTTAAATTTTTTCGCTCAAGATGCGGAAAGAGATAGGCCCTTGCTGAACTACAGCGCTCGCCATTGATGTGGGTGACTTGATAAACACCTAAGCCTTCCTGCTCTTCTCCATTGAAGTCATCCAGAATTCGATAGCCCTGCTCTTTCGCTGCTGCGATATATTTTTGCTGAAGTGGATTGTCACTGTGCAAATCTATCACGGACAATGGACCATCATTACCATGATATTGATTTTTAATTCTTTGATTATTCTCTGATTTAATAAAATAAGGTAAAACTTCATCATATGACCAGCCTGTATTCCCTAAAGCTGACCAATCATCATAATCCTGTCGATGCCCTCGGATATAGACCATTGCATTGATTGCAGAGGATCCGCCCAGACACTTACCACGAGGTTGGTAACCTCTGCGACCGTTCAAACCCTTCTGAGGAACGGTTTCAAATGCCCAGTTATTAATTTTTGTTGGAATGCTGATGACCGCTGCGCAGGGAACCTCGACTTTCCAGCCATCTCCAGTACCACCTGCCTCAAGCAAACAAACAGAAACCTGTGGATTTTCAGATAAACGACCCGCCAAAACACAACCTGAGCTTCCACCACCAACAATAATATAATCAAATTCCTGTTTATTCATATGAAATTCCTTTTTTGTTTTAAATTATTCCTCAATCATTATGCATATTTTTAAACAATAAAAAATAATCATTCGTAACCGTGCCATTCAAGATTGAGAATATGTATCAAACATTTACGCATTGTCTAAAAAATCAACTTATCAAGACGCACTTTTTATATTAATCTGATGCAAACATTCTTTTAAAAACAAGAGATAAAAGAAAGCTATGTTTATCATTCGGCAGTTTCAGGAAACCGACTTAGAAGATGTCATTGCACTTTGGGAGACGTGTGATTTAACACGTCCATGGAATAGCCCAGAAATTGATATTTTCCGGAAAGTTGCTCAAAAAGATGGATTATTTTTATTGGCGGTCAAAGATGAACAGTTGATTGCTACCGTGATGGGTGGCTATGACGGACATCGGGGCTGGGTAAATTATCTTGCCGTACATCCGCATGATCAGCGTAATGGCGTGGCAACCGCCCTCATACAGCAGCTTGAAAAACGCTTGATTGCATTGGGTTGTCCAAAACTGCAACTGCTGATCCGCAAAGACAATATTGATGTACAAAGCTTTTATGAACAATTGGGCTATGAAGAGATTGAAGTGGTTTGCTTAGGTAAGCGGCTGATTCAGGATTAAAAACAGCCCCATCAAATTAATCTCGTCATTGCTCCAGTGCTAGAGTTAAAAGTGGGGCAACACCGACACCATGTTTAAAGTGTGAAATGTAATGCTGTCAAAGTTTAAGGAGTTTAGGCATAGTTGAATATGCCTAAAACCTATAACCATAAGCAATCCCCAAAATATTCTGACTCATTTTAAGCTTAGCTTCACCACCACCAAATGCAGGTGAAATTGATCCTTTCAGATCATTTTCCAAGGCATGTGTATAGGCAATACTGAGTTCTTGATGTGGATCAATATTCCAAGTTGCACCGACACTCAGATGGTCTTGAATGACGCCAGGCGCCAGAATATTGAGAAAAGCCTCCTGTTCAGGAATCGGCTGATCATTATGGCTATAGCCTGCTCTTAAAAGCAGTTGAGGGTGTGCTTGATAAGACACCCCCAATTTATAGACATTAATGTCTTTCCAACCAAATCCAGGACCATGGGGAGAGCCAAAAAGCTGTCCCTGTTGCAGTTGTGTAGCATCCAATGAATTTCCAACAGATTTCACATCTGAATAGTTAATTCGCTGTACATCTGCTGCAATCGTGAGTTGAGGGCTTAGTTTCAATGCTGCACCCACTGCATAATTTTCCGGGACATCAAAATCTCCATATTCAGCAAATAATCCCTGGTATTTATCGAAGCGATCTGCATTGATTTTTGAAGCATAGCTCGCACCTAACGTTAAGCGGTCATTGAAGAATATGCCTGACCAACCCACGCGTGCTCCTAGACCTGTAACACTCTGTTTTCCTCGATTGCTGAAGTTTGAAGCATCTGTAGAAAATCCCGCAAAGCCTTGAATTCCCTTCGCTTCAAAACGCTGATACAGAATATTGGTCGCGATACCCACAGATTGATTTGTAGTATATTTCCAAGATACCGCAGGAGAGACAAAAACTTGGGTTAAATCCACCCCAGTCGTACCCCTATTCCCAAATGCAGCAAACGGATTATTCTGATAGTCCGTGTTCATGCCACCATTGCCATACACCGCCAAACCTAAGGCGACTTGATCATTGATTTGACGATTTAGGGCAATTTCTGGCAATACAAAATATTTTCGTCCATTGCCATCATATGAACCATTCGCATTCGACAACTGATTTGCGGCAATGTCTGCAGAACGATCAGGCGAAAAAATACTCGCTCCAATATCAATGCGGTTTCCGACCCAGCTTAAACCTGCGGGGTTGTTGGCGATGCTGAGTGCATCTTGAAATTGAGCGATCGATACACCCGCATTGCCTTGAGCTTTTACACCATAGGCATGCATAAAATAGCCTGTTGTTGCTGAAGCATTAGAGCTATATAAAATACCAGCAATCGCCAGACTCATGACTTGAGATATAAATTTCATTGAATCATATTATCTTTAAATAATATATAACTAAGTATATTGTTAGCCATATATCTTGTAATCCAAGATAAAATGAGATCATTATTCTATTTTTTCATAAAACACTTTTTCTTCACCTGCTTTACTCGTCCCAGACGCAAGAATACAGGAAATTCTATTTTTAAATCTTGGTGTTGATTGCTTAACTGTTCAGCCAGCTCAAGTAAGGGATGATCTTGATTTTTTTCACAATAGTGCTGTATGGCAGACCATGTAGATAAATATTTTAACAGTTGTGCTGATGACCACTGATACTGCATTTTAAAGTTCGCGACCGTTATTTCTTCAAATGGGAATGGAATCGTCTGATATTCTTCATCAATATAACGCCGCTCTGCATCCCAGTAACCGTTTAATTTTTTAAAATATACATCTTGAATCATTGAGTGAATGGTTGCATTTTCAACTTGAATTAAGCCATATCCGATTACAGCAAGAATTCCCTGTGGTTTAAGTGTTCTTTGAACCTCTTTATAAAATCCATCAAAATCAAACCAGTGGATTGCCTGTGCTACAGAAATCAGATCAAAACTGTGAGTCGCAAATGACGTATGTTCAGCCGCTTGAACCTGATAGCTGACATTATCAAAATAAGGCGCAAGCTGTAGTTGTTTTTCGCTCAAATCAGTAGCAACAATATGATCAAAATAAGGCGTCAGCAATTGCGTGAATTGTCCTGAACCCGCCCCGCAATCCCATGCAAAACTACGCTCAGGAACATAGTTTAAAATTTCCTGAACCACATCCTGTGGGTAACTGGGTCGTGCTTGTTGATAAAGCGCACTGCCTGATGAAAATAAATCTTTCATTGTTTTTATAACAATCTATTCGTTTTATAAAAATTTATTTTACGTCATTTCCACACCAGCTCAAGACATTTTGTAAGACAATAAAAGCCATTGCTGTTTTCAATAGGCATATTTTCTAGAACACTGACAATGACACTGGATGCTAAATCACAGACAATAAAAAACCCCAAACACTGTTTGAGGCTTTTCAAATATGGTGGCGAGACCCAGGATCGAACTGGGGACACACGGATTTTCAATCCGTTGCTCTACCTACTGAGCTATCACGCCGATGCGGTGTATTAAGCCGTATCTGTATTCAATAGTCAATAAAAATCATGACTTTTTTATTCAAGCGAATATTTTTTACCCAAAAAAAATCCCTGATGGGATCAGGGATTGAAATCTTAAGATTTTTAAATATGGTGGCGAGACCCAGGATCGAACTGGGGACACACGGATTTTCAATCCGTTGCTCTACCTACTGAGCTATCACGCCGATGGGGCGTATTAAACAATTTAATCCACAAGTCGTCAAGCATAGAAAGCATTAAAATCTCTCAACAGTCTATTTTTACAACAAAATCAGCCTATTTATGCGCAAATGGATGCTTTTTCACACATATTTGAGCAAGAAATTACTTTCATGCTGTCGATTGGTGTAAACAATTTGCCCGTGCTGGTTTTTGAATCTTTTCGAAATGCAGTTAAAAATAACGATTTACAATTCAATTTTTTAAATAAAGAGAACAAAAGCAATCACTCCAGCTGCTTTTGTTCATTCAGTAAACGCCAATCGCTTAGATTTTACCAAGGTGTGCTAAACAACGATGTATTGCACCGCAGCCTGGTTCAAAGTTCTTTACACCCTTTTCTTCTTCAATGCGACAAACTTCCTCAACCAAACGTTCAGCAACCCCGCGCCCTCGATTGGCTGGATGCACCACAATATTTTCTAAAGTTCTGCTTTCACCTTGTCCGGTACACCATAATGCCCCAATAATCTTAGTATTAAATTCTGCGACATAAAGTAGGGTATAATGAGCCAAGTTTTGCTCAAGTTGTTCTATGGCATCATGACCATCCCCAAATTCGGGACTGGTGTCATATAATCGCTCAAGCTGATCGCGAACTTCTTCATTTTCTAGTGAAGTTTTAGCATGTACGGTAATAGGCATTGATTAACCCTCCTGAGCAATCTAATATGCTGTCACTTTCGTCACAGCGAAACATCTTTACATCAAACTTTTAATTTTTGACGTTTTTTGAGGAACGTGTCTATGGCGCAACGTATCAGTGAAGTGGTAAGAAACACCAACGAAACTAAAATTCGAGTTCGTGTGAATCTTGACGGTACTGGTCAAGGCACGCTCAATACAGGTGTACCCTTTTTAGACCATATGATTGATCAAATCAAGCGTCATGGTTTATTTGATATTGATATTCATTGTGACGGCGACTTGGAAATCGATGATCACCACACGGTAGAAGACTGTGGGATTACCCTAGGGCAAGCTTTTGCACAAGCGCTTGGTGATAAAAAAGGGCTAAAACGTTATGGTCATTTTTATGCACCACTGGATGAGTCTTTAAGCCGTGTCGTTGTCGATCTATCAGGTCGTCCAGGGTTGTGGATGGATATTCCCTTTACTCGCGCACGAATTGGTAGCTTTGATGTTGATTTATTTTCAGAGTTTTTCCAAGGCTTTGTCAATCATGCCTTGATGACCCTACACATTGACAACTTAAAAGGTAAAAACAGCCATCACCAAATTGAAAGTGTGTTCAAAGCATTTGCTCGCGCACTACGTATGGCATGCGAAGTTGATCCTCGTGCTGAAAATACTGTTGCTTCTACCAAAGGAACCTTGTAATGACCCGTATTGCCCTTCTTGATTATGGCATGGGAAACCTTCATTCGGCAGCTAAAGCGCTCGAACATGTGGGTGCAACTGTAGATGTCACCAATGAACCAAAGCTGATTGCTCAAGCAGATAAAATTGTATTTCCAGGTGTAGGAGCAATGCGCGACTGCATTCAAGGCATGCATGAAGCAGGAATCGATGAAGTTGTACGTCAAGCTGCCTTCAATAAACCTGTGCTGGCAATTTGTGTCGGTATGCAGGCTTTGCTTGAATCATCCGAAGAAAATGGTGGTACTCAAGCGTTGGGGATTTTTGATGGCATGGTCAAACATTTTCCAGATATGGAGGGCTTAAAAGTTCCTCATATGGGCTGGAACCAAGTCCACCAAGCTGATCCAAGTCATCCAATGTGGAAAAATATTGAACAAGATTCACGTTTCTACTTTGTGCATAGCTATTATGTTGAACCTAAGGATTCCACACTCATTGCAGCAACATGTGATTATGGTTTGCAGTTCTGTACTGCGATTCATAAAGAAAATCTTTTTGCTACACAATTCCATCCAGAAAAGAGCCATACAGCAGGTTTGCAATTGCTGAAAAACTTTGTGGAATGGAACATTTAACACCTCAAGATCAAGAAATTCAGAGTCAATTTAAATTGGCTCTGATTATCCAAATTACTAGAGAAAACAAAGTCTTAAAACTTCATTATTCTGTGTTTCAAACAGACGCCGATAAAAAATTTAACACTTATTGATTCAATGGCTTATAAATGAAAAATAACAATCTAAGCAAAGATGCACTGCTTCATCCCAGTGGACGTTTTGGACGGTTATCATTGATTGCATGGTTAACGATTCTCACCATTATTCTATGCTCACTCAATCTTTATATCTCATTCCAGATGCTGAATACCGACGAAGATTTTAATCAGATTGAACCTTTGGCGTTCTTTTTATGGGCGACCTTACACATCTCGTGTATCTATACATTTTTTATATTCATCATTCGTAGACTACATGATCTTAATCGTTCAGGTTGGTGGTCTGTGTTGATTCTAATCCCGGTTGTGCAAGTGCTTTTTTTATTTTTGATATTTGTCGCACCTGGCTCTTTTCATGACAATCAATACGGTAGCAGCAGACTGACACCTGTTTGGGAGAAAACTGTTGCACTGGTCTCAATCATTTGTACACCCATTTTAACGCTCGTGGTCATCTATATTTTGGCAGTCTCGCCCACATTGAATACTGATCCGCAAATCGAATTTGAAGGATCACATCACATGATGCCACCGTAACGTTAATCTTTAGTAACAAAACCACCTTCTAACGGTTCAACACTGATTTTTATCTCTGCTTTTAAGTTTAGCGCCGCATAACGATCTTTAATCTCATTGATTAACTGCTCCATGCTGACATGACTTAAATCCAGTTCAGATTCAGCATAAGCCTTACTCACAAGATCCGTTTTATCTTGCTGTTTGGCTTCCATATTCCAGCGTTCAGTCATACCCACTAAACGTGCCAGTTCAATTAAGCTTTGCGCACTTGCAGGTGTTGAGTTATGCAGCCATTTACTCATTGTGCCTTTTGAGGTTTCCAGCACATTGACAATATCGCTGGCCTTTATATTTTTATCTTGAATCAATTGCTTTAAACGTTTTGCACCTTCAATAAAAAGATCATCTTCTTTTTCTACCATCTGCTTGATTCCTGTAATTTCATCTCACAAAACTATCATCTTTTATTCAAAGTTTGTTATAACACAATATCGTTAAATTTTTTTATGTCTTGCCTGCTCAATTTTAATCAATACAGCAAGCAAATTATGGAATTTCAGCTGCCCCCTTAAATCTGAGAGCTAAAATTTGTGAATGATCAGAGCCAACAACTCCCAAGCAAGGAACAGATTCTAAGCTTTCCACGTTTTCAAAATTTACCCTTAAATAAAATTATTGTGATCAATACCTTAGAACAGTGTCATAAAATTTCAGAAGAATTATCAAAAGTGACTTTACTCGGCTTTGATACAGAGTCAAAACCGACTTTTACTAAAGGTGAAGTTCAGACGGGGCCTCATCTCATTCAACTTGCGACCGCTGAGAAAGCTTATTTATTTCAGGTTTCATCTGAAATTCTAACCTTTTTAAAACCCTTTTTAGAAAACACAAATCAACTCAAAGTCGGCTTTGGTCTAAAAAATGACTTACATTTATTTCGTAAAAAAGGTATAGAGCTGCATAGTGTGATTGAGCTTTCCAAGCGTTTCTCCAGTTTCGGTATCACTAACCCATTAGGCATTAAAAATGCTATGGCACTCCTGTTTCAGGTTCATTTTCCAAAAAGCAAATCAGTCAGCACTTCTAACTGGGCAAAAAAAAATCTGACCATTCCACAAATTCAGTACGCAGCAGCAGATGCTTATGCGCCTGTTCTTATTTTCAAGGCGCTGCTCGATTTAAATTTAATCCCCATTGATATCGCCAAAATCGTGACTGAATTGCAGAAGAATGAAAATAAAAGCCCTAACTGATACTTAGAAATTGATCAAGTTTTTGCTAAGATGAACGCCAATCAATTTCTATGAGATTAGGCAAGGAGCGAAAGCATGCTGATCATCCCTGCAATAGACCTGAAAGATGGTAAATGTGTACGTTTAAAACAAGGTCGTATGGAAGACGATACTGTATTTTCTGATGATCCAGTTGCAACTGCACAACACTGGGTAAATGAAGGTGCTCGTCGTTTACATCTGGTTGATCTGAACGGTGCTTTCGCTGGTACGCCAATCCATAAACCTGTGGTTGAAGCAATTGCCAAAGCACAGCCTGAACTCCCTATTCAGATTGGTGGTGGTATCCGCTCTTTAGAGACGATTGAGCATTACCTGGATGCAGGCGTGTCGTTTGTGATCATTGGAACAAAAGCGGTTCAAAACCCTGAGTTTGTTGAAGAAGCATGTCAAAAATTTGCAGGTCACATCATTGTTGGTATTGATGCAATGAACGGTATGGTTGCTACAGATGGCTGGGCAAATGTAACGGATGTAAAAGCGACTGATCTTGCAAAACGTTTTGCTGATGCAGGTGTATCAAGTATTGTTTATACAGACATCGCACGCGATGGCATGATGCAAGGCGTCAATGTTGAACAGACCGTCAATCTAGCGCAATACTCAGGTCTTCCTGTCATTGCTTCAGGTGGGGTGACCAACTTAGACGATGTGCGTAACTTAAAGGGTAAACCAGGTATTTTGGGCGCAATTACGGGTCGTGCAATTTATGAAGGCACACTCAATCTACGTGAAGCTCAATTATTATTGGATCAACAAACACTCTAAGTACAAAGTAGATGAAAAAAAGAGAATCTCAAGATTCTCTTTTTTGATGGCTTGCTCAATCGCAGACTCACGATTAGACCAATGTATTCTCAAAATGCTGCATTTCTATTTTTTGTGCCAAAAAAGGTTTTAATGCCATAAACCAATGTTTGAATTCTTCTGTTTTCATAAAAACGTCAGTGTGTGCTTTTAAATCAGTCCAGTGAATTTGTAGAATATATTGCTGATTATTCTCTATTCCACGAATCAATTTAAATTTTTCACAACCTTGTGCATTTCTAAAAATGTCGGATAATTCATAGAATTTCTTTTCGAAAGCCGATTGCTGACCCTCAATAATATGAAATAAAGCTTGTTCAATCACCATGGCTTATTTCTCTTTATGCATATTTTAATGTTTAAATTATAACGCTTTCAGGTGACAATTTAATGATTGCAGCTCATTTTTATCAAACTTAACCTCAGCATAATTCTGTACTTTCGCGTAAAATAGCGGTGCTTTCTTTCTCCCTGTTGTTTTTTATGTCGTCCTCTCCCTTCACTTTATTTTTAAAATCGAAAATACCTCAAATTGCCCTGATCATCATGACCATGATCTGGGGAGGTACCTTTGTCGTTGTGCATCTGGCCTTGAATTACAGTTCTCCAATGTTCTTTGTGGGTTGCCGTTTTGCAGCGGCAACAATCGCGGTCGGATTATTGTCATATAGATACCTCAGAGGCATTAATCTAAAAGAAATCATTGCAGGCGCACTGATAGGCAGCATGATTACTGGAGGTTATGGCTCACAAACTGTGGGAATGCAAACGATCAGCAGTAGTGAATCTGCGTTTTTAACGGCGTTGTATGTCCCTTTGGTGCCTGTTCTGATTTGGTTGATTTTCCGCAAACGACCTCACATGATGACATGGTTCGGCGTTTTACTGGCATTTATCGGGTTAATTTTCTTAACAGGCAATGGCTTTAACCAGATCAACCTAAATACAGGGCAAATCGTGACCCTACTCGGCTCTTTTGCAATTGCAATGGAAATTATTTTCATTGGCTACTTTGCAGGGAAAGTAAATCTTCAGCGGGTGACTGTCATTCAGCTGGCTTTTGCTTCAGTGTTATCTTTTGCATCAATGCCCTTCGTTGGAGAACACCATATCCCCGCTTTTTCATGGGAACTGCTTATACTTGCTGTAGGATTAGGGCTGACCAGTTCAATACTACAGTTGACCATGAACTGGGCACAACGCTCAGTTGATCCATCTCAGGCTGCGGTGATCTATGCAGGTGAACCCGTGTGGGCAGCATTGTTTGGCAGAATTGCAGGTGAACGCCTGCCCTTGGTTGCACTTTTTGGCGGATTACTTGTGGTTTTGGGGGTCATCGTCAGCGAATGGAGACCTCGGTTTTTAAAAAGAAAATAGCGTTCAGAAAGGACTAAATCACTTCATTAAAAACAGCGTTTCAAACTAAACGCTGTTTTTAATGAAGTGATTGTTTCAATTCATGTTAACATTTATAACGGTAAAGCTTGATCATCATTCAAAACAATAATTCCTCGTATTGCTCGATAAACAATCCATATCCAAGAAACAAATAAAGTTACTCCACAAAACACTGTAGCACCCAAGGCCACACCTGCAAATGCGTTGACATTATCCATAGTGAAAAAGAGGAAAAGAAATGGAATAAATGCAACGATGGTCCAGATCAAGTACCACCAGAATGTCCTGATTTGCCACTTAAAATGGCTTTCAAAAATCGTACCTCGTACAGCGTCTAGTTTTACGTAATTAATAATCAATGCAACAATTGCTAGGATTCCAGCGGAGAAAATCGCAATAATGTAAAGAATGTATAAGATTAAGGTAAGAGATTTACTATTGTTTGAATCGACATAATTACTCATCGCAAGCCCCTGTTTAAAACTTGGCGATTTCATTCTAAATGTGGAATACATTTAAAGGTGAAATTAACCATAAAATCAATAAAATATTAAAGACTATGGTACAGAAATAGATATTTCTAAAAGGTTGTTTTTGTGTTTTATGTCGTAAGCGTTGTTGTGCTAGCCATGCAGCGGGCCAGCCCCCTAAACAGGCTAAAATATGTAAGGTATTTTCAGGCACACGACGTCGATTGAATTGTGCAGCTTCTTTGTCCTGTGAATAGAACCAATAAGTCATCACATTGATGATGCTGATAAAAAGCAGAACCATGCCATTTAACCAACCACTTATGCTTAAAATTGCCAAAGCCACTATATAAACGATACATATGATTTGCATCGGCTGTAATGAAGAGTCTTTCTGGGCTTTCAGTTTGTTGTGATTGACTTGATTCGTTTTGGCATGAACAGTTTGAGTTGCTTTCAAATAAGTCACTTGCTTGGCTTTATAACGTCCCTGTCCATCCAACTGCACCACATACTCAAGTGCACAGCCCACTATGGGCCGTGGACCTTTTTGTGCAAAATCTTTGATGTGCAGGAACACACGCTCTTTTAGTCCATCATTGGGTTGAATAAAGCCATAGCCTTTGTCATCAAACCACTCAACTAAACGACCTTGATCACGCATTTTTTATCCCACACACTGATTAAGCTGTTACAAATTTCAATCTTTCAATCAACATATTACGCATTTCTTGTGGATTTTTCTGCATGATATCATCCCCCGTTCGATCTGATTCAGCATTGATGTGTGCAATCTGCAAACGCATCATCCAAAAGCGTCCTGCCGCCATTGCCAAATATAATTCCAGGCACGCCTTTTCATCTTCAGTCAGTGGACGAACCGAGCCATAAGCATTTAAAAATGCCATTGCCTTGGCTTCATTTAAAGTAACTTCAGGATATTCGGTACAGAAATCATTTAATGTAATGGCGATATCAAATAGTAATTCATCTTGATTCATTTCATAAAAATCAAGGATTCCTTTAAGATTATCCCCTTCAAACAAAGTATTGTCGCGGAACAAATCGGAATGAATCCAGCCTTTAGGTCTATTTGGATACATCTGTGTTAATGCTTGATACAATCCCAAGAGATTATCAAGTAGTGCTTTATCCGCCAGACTTAAAGTGGGTTTGATTTGTTTCGCCACATTGTACCAATAGTCATGATCACGGGCGATTTTACGCTGTAATGGAAAATCTTTTAATGCGATATGCATCTTTGCCTGAGCCATCGCAATCTGTTCAACTTGAACAATGTTTGATGGCATAGGATGTTTACCCATCATGCGTGGTGCAATCTGTGCAGGTTTATCTTTCAGCGTATGAATGGATTGCCCCTCATATTTGAGCGGTACAGGTACAGCCACGCCATGTTTACCTAAATGCTCTAATACAGGTACCAATTCACCAGCAGCTTGTGCATCCATATTTTCAAATAGGGTTAAAACAAACTGTGTTCCATCACGACAAATGATAAAATAGTTGGTATTTTGGATACCGCCTTGAATTGGGTTCAGCTCAACCACCTCTAATCCATAGGGTGCTGCAAACACCTGAACTTCTTGTAAACTCAAAGTGGTATAAACCGACATAGAAAACCTGCGAAAAAACTTACATAAGTTTGATAGAATAACCGCTTCGGCTATTGCGGTGCTATAGCTAAGTCACGAAGTTTCATCATCGACTGTTATTTTTGGAAAAAATTATGCTCGCTAAACGTATTATTCCTTGCCTAGACGTAGATAATGGTCGTGTGGTGAAAGGTGTTCAGTTTCTTGATATCCGTGACGCAGGCGATCCTGTAGAAGTAGCCCGACGATATAATGAGCAAGGTGCAGATGAGATTACCTTTTTAGACATTACTGCAACCTCAAATGGTCGTGATACGACTTATCGTACAGTAGAGCGTATGGCAGAAAGTGTATTTGTGCCCTTAACTGTCGGTGGTGGAGTACGTAAAGTTGAAGATATCCGCTTATTGTTAAATGCCGGTGCAGATAAAGTCAGTATTAACTCAGCTGCCGTATTTAATCCAGAATTTGTTCAAGAAGCCTCTCAACGTTTTGGCGCACAATGTATTGTTGTGGCGATCGATGCAAAAAAGACTGCAGAACATAAGTGGGAAATTTTCACCCATGGTGGACGTAAACCTACAGGAATTGATGCCATTGAATGGGCAGTAAAAATGGCGGAATACGGTGCAGGTGAACTGTTGGTCACGTCTATGGATGCTG
Organism: Acinetobacter sp. Res13-Abat-PEC15-P4-01; assembly: GCF_015676285.1. NCBI lineage: Bacteria > Pseudomonadati > Pseudomonadota > Gammaproteobacteria > Moraxellales > Moraxellaceae > Acinetobacter > Acinetobacter sp. Res13-Abat-PEC15-P4-01. The sequence continues at coordinate 121,571 of NZ_JADAIN010000024.1, forward strand.
ATGGCACCAAAGCAGGTTATGATATCGGTCTTATGCGTCAAATCAACGATCGTGTCAGCATTCCAACGATTGCTTCTGGTGGTGTTGGTAATTTACAGCACCTTGCTGATGGCATTTTAAAAGGTGGCGCAGATGCGGTATTAGCAGCATCCATCTTCCATTTTGGTCAATATACGATTCCTGAAGCAAAACAGTATCTCGCAGAACAAGGCATTGAAATGCGTCTTTAATGAATGGCGTTTTACCCAGACTAAAAGCCATATAGATAATCTCATGCTGTACTCAATAAACTGAATGATGTTGAAAGATACCTTCTCCCTATCGGAGGAGGTTACATTGAATGATTATTTTGGAAGATAATAAAAACAATCCAAGCCAAGGCGTTATTCTGGGTTTTATATTGCCTTTATTAAGCCTAAGTTAAAGCAACATAAAGAAATCAATTAATAATATTTATTTTCAAATAAAATTTTACAATTTATTTGTCATGATTTTTAAATAGAGAATTCACTCAGTAATGATAAAATAAATGAAAGCAGTCACATTTCCAATTTTAATATCAGCGCCTTAAAATAAGCACATCCTTCAATATAAATCAGGGGATTATCCCTATTTACTGAAATCACTATATTTTTCTCCTATTTTTACTATTCAAAAAAATCATGAAACCGGGGTATTTCATATTCATTTTATTTCATTTAATCTTGATTGAAATAAGCCTCAAATTTTGTAGTTGTTGATGGAGTTAATAAAAATAAACAGGGAGAATTAACTAGCTCATGACTTATTCATATGATTATACACATCGATATGCTTTATTTGGAATGTCTGAATCCATGCATATTTATCATCGCGCCACCAGTTATGAACATCTCGCCCTGAATAATCACTATAGTGTGCATTATGATTTACATCGTCATGAACGCGTTAATACCTATCAGCGTAATGCGATTTGGTATTTTTTACATGCAGCATTGAAAGGCTATAGTAAAGCACAATACAAACTCGGGATGATTTATCTACAGGGCCAATTAGGGCTATCTCCTGACCAATGTAAAGCAAGAAAATGGTTACTACTGGCGGCAAATCAAGGGCATATCGAAGCACAAAACCAGCTTCACCATGTTTATCTACAATAAAAAACCAGCTCGAAAGCTGGTTTTTAATCATCAGGGGAAGGTTTATCCACCAATCTTTTTATACTTGGTTCGTTTTTGAACTGCATCTTCACCCAAACGTGCTAAACGGTATGCTTCATATTCAGCATAGTTACCTTCGTAGAATTCAGGTTGTTCATTTTCAAATGACAAGATATGTGTCGCAATACGGTCGAGGAACCAACGGTCATGCGATACGACCATAACCGTACCCGGGAAGACTAAAATTGCATCTTCTAGTGCACGTAGAGTCTCGATATCCAAATCGTTTGATGGCTCATCCAGTAAGATCACGTTAGCGCCCATTTGAAGAATCTTCGCAAGTTGTAAACGGTTACGTTCACCACCAGATAATTCTCCAACACGTTTTTGCTGATCTTGGCCTTTAAAGTTAAAGCGACCGATATAGGCACGAGAAGCGATCTCATACTCACCGATTCTTAAGATATCTAAACCGCCAGAAACTTCTTCCCAAACTGTTTTATTGTTATCTAAAGTGTCACGGATCTGACCGACATATGCAACTTTAACAGATTCACCCAGAGTCACAGTCCCTGTATCAGGTTGCTGCTCGCCCGTCATCATACGGAATAATGTCGTCTTACCGGCGCCGTTTGGACCCACAATACCCACAATCGCTGTAGGTGGGACAGTAAAGCTTAGATTTTCGTACAATAAACGACCGTCAAAAGATTTACTGATGCCTTCAACTTCAACTACTTTATTTCCTAGGCGCGGACCAGGTGGAATATAAATTTCTGAAGTTTCATTACGTTGCTGGAATTCACGCGAATTAAGCTCTTCAAAGCGTTCCATACGTGCTTTGTTTTTCTTTTGTTGACCTTTCGCATTTGAACGAACCCATTCAAGTTCTTTTTTCAATGCTTTAGCAAAAGATTCCTCTTGTTTCTGTTCCTGCTCTAAACGTGCATTCTTTTGTTCCAACCAAGAAGAATAGTTGCCTTGGTAAGGAATACCATGCCCACGGTCAAGTTCAAGAATCCACTCCGCGACATTATCCAAGAAATAGCGGTCATGGGTAATCGCAACGATTGTGCCAGGGAAATCTTTCAAGAAACGTTCCAGCCATGATACAGATTCTGCATCTAAATGGTTCGTCGGTTCGTCCAGCAACAACATATCTGGCTTAGACAGCAATAAACGACATAGTGCAACACGACGACGTTCACCACCTGAAAGCAATGTTACATCTGCATCCCAAGCAGGAAGATTTAATGCAGCCGCAGCCTGATCCATTTGATTACTCAGATTATGAGCATCCCATGAATGAATGATTGCTTCTAATTTTTCTTGCTCTTTTGCAAGTGCATCAAAATCAGCATCTTCTGCTGCATATTCAGCAAAAACTTCATCTAAACGTGCCAGTGCATCTAATGGCTCACGCAAACCGTCTTCAACGTTACCGCGCACGTCTTTATTTGGGTCTAGTGGTGGTTCTTGCTCTAGATAACCGATTTTAATACCTGGTTGTGCACGAGCTTCACCTGAGAAATCTTTATCTACGCCAGCCATAATACGGAGCAAAGTAGATTTACCAGCACCGTTTAAACCAAGCACACCAATTTTGGCGCCTGGGAAAAATGATAAAGAGATGTCTTTTAGGATTTCGCGCTTAGGCGGAACCATCTTCGACACACGGTTCATCGTGTAAATATATTGGGCCACGTAGGACTCCTCTATAATGGATAGAAATTCGCAAATGCGAACAAATAAATGTCATTAATTATACGCTGAATTTATCTATTTTTGTTTAGATTTGTCCAATTTCATGGAGATATTTTCATCGCGCTACTGTGAAGCCGTGCATAAAAATCCTCCCATCTTCTACTTTTCCAGATCAGATCAAGAGCAAAAATTAGACTGATATTGATATACAAATTGTGTTTTGGTTTGGGTTGAACTTGGTGCATTGTAATTGGACAATGATTTCAAAGCACTAAAGCTAATCGCTGCGCGTTGTACAACTTTATTGGTGTAATTTGCATTCGGATCCTGATACTTGAATGACACCTCAACTACTGCGGGCTTTAATCCTGTAGAGGGCACTTGGGTATACCATAAACTCATATCAACATCGGCATCAAATTCGCCCAAATCAATGCTCACCCCACGATAACTTCGTTCATAAATTGTCAGCCCACCCACTTGAGATAACACCTGATTATCACTTATCCCAAAAGTCTCCTTAAATTTTGGGAAATGGGTATGAATATCTAAAAATTTATTGATAGTACGTGTATTGGGTACAGTCGTCGATTTACTGGAACCCACCAAAAAACCCTGGGTTGCTGTCTGAGTGATATCATCTTCAAGCTTGGTTTTCGCACCTGTAGTCGGGCTACTTAAATCAGCAAAATTAGAAAGATAATGATCAAAGCTTCTAAATTTAAGGGTGACTTCAGATGCACCATTTTCAATACGTTCACGAAAACTATAGCCCATATTATTCAGTAAGCAGCTGCTTGGTGAGTCATAGAAGCGAATCTGCCGCTGTTTATCCAACACCATACTGCCGGATACAGTACGGTTAATCTGCTGAGCAATGATATTTTTTGCTTGCTGCATATAGGTATTTACATCAGCTGACTCATTGGCATAACTAAATTTATCTGCCTGTAGCAATAATTTATATTCACGAGAAGTCACTTGTGGCACAGCCCAGACATGTGTGGCAACCAAGCACATCAACATGACGATCATTGATATTTTTTTCATTTCACAACCTACAGTTTAATCACCTATTGAGAAAGAAAAAGCCGCCTTATTGGCGGCTTTTTGAATACGGCTACTGACCTTTTAAATTCAACTTGTCCATGATGTATAAGGTATTCACGTCAACACGTGTACGTGCCGCATCGAGATATTTCGGCTCCATACCTTTTGCATTATTCCACAGCCCCATATCATCATCATTTAACACGCCCAAAGTCGTGTTGTTGATCAACCATAAACCTTCCATTTTGTCGTGAGGATATTTCACGGCTTTCCCCATATCCAACACCAATGTTTTCGGTGCTGGAACGATATTCAAAGCTTTCAAGCCATCCCAGCCCTTGTCCAATTGATATTCTTCCAATGTTTTACCCGCGATGGTTAAGCCTAGTTTTTCATCTTGTTTCAATTCGTTTTGATCTTTAACATCTTCCAAGTTGGTCGCTTTACTCAGATCGATACGATAAACATGTTTCATCACATTTGCCGTGTCTTTATAAAACAGACCATCTCGCTCTAAAACCAGGAATTGCGTTGCACTTAATGCAATGATTGCAGAATTCGAATTTTCATTTATTTCTTGTTGATAGAGATATTGCGCAACCTTACCTGTTTCAAGATTAATCGTCACAATACGTGTCAATGTGGATTTATTGACATTTTTATTCGGTAAACTCATGGTCGACTGCATAATACCCACCAGAGTTTTTTGATCTGGTGTAATGGTTAGACCTTCCATTCCTCGATTGGCACGACGATAGCTGAATTCATTCGGCAGAGTCCATTGATTGCGTTGATCTGCCTTAAATGGATTAATCCTGCCAATTTCCTTCCCGTTGGCATCGAAATGAACAATATGAGGTCCATACTCATCACTGATCCAGAATGTTCCATCGTTCAATGCTGCGATTCCTTCACTGTCCAGACCATAATCGTCGAGTTTCATCGGATTATTTACCGCATCATAAGGTTGGCTTGGATCTACAGTAATCACTTTACCATTCACATCATAAGGCGTTTCGCCTGTCCCCCCCAAAGCAGAAGTATTCGGTAAACCAGAAATATCCTGACCACTAGGATTTTTCAAATTAATGGTCTTGATTAACTTAACCGTCCCGTTGTCCTGAACTTCAAATAAACCGATTTTCGGTACATAATCTGGAATCGCAAAAACTTTACCTGCACCATAGCGTTTGTCAGTAAAGTCAGCATTGGGACCTCGATCCGTTAGCGCATAAAATTGTCTTTTATTGGTTGGATGTGCTGCCACATCTGAGCCATAACCACCTTGACGAATATCAAAGCTACTGTCAATTGTTGTGCCATTGGCTTGATGTCGTTCAAGTACAGTAAATGGTAAGGCGACCCCCTGGGCAAACAAGTTCGGTTTACAACTGTCCTCATTTTTAGTCACTTCACTGGCTTCTAGTTTGCCATTGCCATTCAGATCTACCCCACTCTGGACTCGTGTTCCACCCATGACACAAACTTCATCACCGAAAGCCAAACTCACGTTTTGGGTCAGTGTTTTTCTGTGAGCTGTGTCTTTATTATCATCATCTGAACATGCAGTGAATGCCATTAAACTACACAAAATCAAAGTTAAATTGGTTTTATTGCTTATTCGTTTATTCGTATTTTTCATTGTGATTAATAACTGAATTCATGGAGTTTCTTATGCTAATTTTGACAAATGACATCCTAATGACAATCGACAAACTAACCGATCATCGGTATCTGTGGGTATATTTAAAATTAAATAATCAATAGCGATCACTTCATCTTTATCTTTTTTTATGATTTTAAAATATAGAAACCCTTGTTTACTTCATATATTTATTTGTTACACTCTATTGAATTTTAATAAAAAGTTGACGGAATATGACTTATAAAGATGAAACACTTGCCATTCACGCAGGCTATGAACCAGAAGCAACGACCAAAGCTGTTGCTGTTCCAATTTATCAAACGACATCCTATGCCTTTGATAATACCCAGCATGGCGCAGATCTATTTGATCTCAAAGTTCAAGGCAATATTTATACCCGTATCATGAATCCAACCACGGCTGTGCTTGAACAACGTCTGGCTGCACTTGAAGGTGGAATCGGTGCTTTGGCGTTGGCTTCCGGAATGTCTGCAATTACCTATTCGATTCAAACTATTGCTGAAGCTGGCGATAATATTGCCTCTGTATCGACATTATATGGCGGAACATACAACTTATTTGCACATACTTTGCCGAAACAAGGGATTGAAGTACGTTTTTTTGATTACCAAAATCCTGAAGCCCTGCGAAGTCTGATTGATGAAAAAACCAAACTGGTTTTTGTTGAATCAATCGGTAACCCCTTGGGCAATATTATCGACCTTGATGCGATTGCCAAAATCGCCCATGAATATGGCGTACCGGTGATTGTTGATAATACCGTCGCTACACCTGCCTTACTCAAGCCTTTCGAACATGGGGCTGATATTGTCGTACACTCTTTGACGAAATACATTGGTGGTCATGGCAACTCGATTGGCGGCGCGATTGTGGACAGCGGTAAATTCCCTTGGGGCAAATATCCTGAACGTTTTAAAGTTTTGAATACACCGGATCCGAGTTATCATGGTGTCAATTATGTAGAAGCCTTAGGCGAAGCAGCATATATAGCGCGAGCGCGGGTTGTGCCTTTACGCAACACGGGTGCTGCGATTAGTCCACTCAGTGTATTCTTAATTTTACAGGGTTTGGAAACACTCAGTTTACGTATGGAACGCCATACTGAAAATGCACAGAAAGTTGCAGAATACCTGCAGGCACATCCTAAAGTGCAATGGGTCAACTATGCGGGATTAAAAGATCACCCCCAACACGCCTTAGCTCAAAAGTATGTCAAAGGTAAACCATCTGCCATCCTGTCATTTGGAGTGCAGGACGGACGTGAAGGCGGAACTCGTTTTATTGATGCCTTACAACTCTTTACTCGCTTGGTGAATATTGGTGATGCAAAAAGTCTGGCATGCCATCCTGCAACCACGACTCATCGTCAACTCAATGAAGAAGAATTAAAAGCAGCTGGGGTCAGTATTGATATGGTTCGCCTATCTGTAGGTATTGAGCATATTGATGATTTGATTGCAGATTTAGAGCAAGCCTTAGCACAGGTCTAATCAATTGAATGGATGTTTATTCAAATAGAGCACCCAAATAAAAAGACCTGAATGATTCAGGTCTTTTTATTTGAAGTCTTTAGGTTGAGTAAAATTATTTCCCTTGGACTTTTTGTTCAATTTCTTCAATATTGGTATGACGCACATCAAAACCTTTCGCCATGTAAATCACTTGCTCTGAAATATTACGTGCATGATCACCAATACGCTCCAATGAGCGCAATACCCACATCACATTAATGACACGACTAATATGTCGGGGATCTTCAATCATATAAGTCATCAGTGTACGTGTTGCCGACTGGTACTCACGGTCAATGTCTGCATCCGCCAACAATACTTTTAATGCCTGTTCAGCATCTACTCGGGCAAAAGCATCCAAAGCATCATGGATCATGACACGAACTTGATTACCAATATGGCGTGTTTCCATATAGCCACGTGGTGACTCACCTTCCTCACACAGTGTCTGAGCAATACGGGCGATTTTTGCCGCTTCATCACCAATCCGTTCTAAATCCGTGTTTGCCTTACTCATCGCAATCACCATACGCAAATCAATTGCAGCAGGATGACGACGGGCCAAAATCAATGTCAGTGCTTCATCGATTTCACGCTCATAGCGGTTAACGGTATTGTCTTGAAATTGTACATCTATTGCCATATTGGCATTGGTGTCTAGCAAAGCATGTACTGCATTTGCCACTTGTTGCTCCACCAAACCACCCATGGTCATAAATTTGGTATTTACATCCTGTAGATCTTCATTGAATTGTGAAGAAATGTGATGATTTAATACAGGATTACTTGGGCTCAAAGTTTGATACTCCACGGACAGCAAAAGCGACTTTTTAGACTTAATATTAAACCATAGCAATGATGAACATTTTATGACAAGTATTTTCTTTTAGATGAACTTCCGTTTCAGCAATGTTCATTTTTCATCTGCAAGATTTAGCTCAAATCATAGCATTCACTTTATATAATTTATATATACTGAGATTTAATTTAAGATCAACGACAGGCTTATTTTCAAGCCAATTATGGGATGAATAAGCACTGTATTGACCTGAAAAAATTGGCTATTCCCGTTAAAACCGTAACGTTTCATTATCACAAAACTACAAAATATTTCATTTATTTAGCTTTGATTCAGCGACAATAGCAAGGTCCTACATTGAGCTGCCTTGTTATATCGGTCTAATGAAATTTCCTCGCAATCCTATTCACTATCTCATTTCGAGCATACTCGTAGTTTTGAGTGGCATCGTGGTGGTCGCGTGTCAAAAACCGACAGCGGATATCGTACAGGAATCAAAGGAAGCGCCTAAAACAGAAAATCCTGTTCCTGATCTGACCCAAATTTGTCAAAATTTAAAAAATGAGATGTTGGCGATTAATCCGCAGAGAACAACCTTGGCAATCGAACAGGTGAATCAAGACATCCGCATGTGTTTACCCTTGTTAAAATCTCCTGAACAAATGGAACTCATGCATCAATCGAAAAAGATGTACCAACAATTTTTACAGATAGATCGAACCTCAGAACAGCAGCAAGCCTTTGAAAACTATGTGCTCGATCAAGCGGCATATCCAACTATTCAGCAAAGTAAATTCGAACAACTCAATTTGCGCGATCAATATTTATTACGCCACAAAGGACAGGCTTATATTGAGTTGACAGATCAAACTGAAGACGCAATTACCTATCGCCGCAGTCCTCAGTATTTGGCAAAAGTTTTTGCGCCTTATCTACAAGCACCCGAACAAGTATTTATCGAAAATCTGGCAGAGCAAAATGCGCAACCGCTTTTCAAAAATAATAAATTAAATATTGAGCCTGAAGAAATTGCAAAAAGAGCTAAATTTTGGCAAGAATATCTTGTGACTTATCCAAATACTGTTTTTCTACATGACGCGCGCTTTTTAAAAAATGCCTATAGCAGCTTGTTATTTTTAGGCTCAGAAGGCTCACCAATTTCGATGAATTTTGAAAGTCCAAATGATATAGATTCCTCAAGTTGGTTGGTCATCGAACATTTGTCTAAAACAAATGAAGGAGAGCTGTCAGCTCAAGCCAAGAAATTTATACAATTTGTACAAATGACGCCTGAACAACGCCAGCAAAAAATTCAAATCAGTGAAAAAGAGCGATCGAAAGTAGTAAATCACCCTCAATTATTGGCGCTTTCACAACTCAATCAATATCTGAATTTGAGTCCAATTGATTTTAAACATGTCAAAAAAGACTGCTTTAGTGATGCAGTTTGTTCTAATACATAGATTTCTTTTCAGTTCAATTTTTATTATCCTTTCGCTATTCAAAAAAGCCACAACAATTGTCATACCATGAACTTTCTACAAAAAAGCGTTCCCTTGGCTGCTATTTTTATTTTTACCTTGCTCAGTGCTTGTCAAAAACATGAAAATAACCCAAAAGTTGAAGCATCTAAAACCGCTGCATCGGAGGTTAATGCCACTGAAGCCTCTACTCCTCAAATATCTGCTCAGGACTGTAGCCAGATCGATTCAAGTATTCAAAAATTAGAAAAAATAGTCGTTGCCGAGGATTTACATGCCCTCAATCAATGGTTTAAAAACTGTCTCTCAACAGTACCCTTAAAAACCCGTTATCAGTGGCAAGCAAAATCTGAAGATATATATCAGAAGCTGGTGAGCGATGCCTCACCTCAGGTATTTCAATATCTGACTGACACTCTTCCGGAAGGTCAGTCTATGACAGCAAAGCAGAAACAAGAACTGTATCAGCAGTTAAAACCGAGTGAGAAATACTTGGTAGACCATGCAAAAGATTTATATATAGAGAAATTTTATGTGGGAGAAGGCGAATATACCTTTACCCGGCATCCCCAATATGATCTGGATATTTTTGCACCCTATTTAGAAAAATCAGATCAAGTCTATTTTAAACAAATCCGTAAGGAGTACACTGGATCAGACTATATTCTGGATGCAGGGTTGGCAATTAGCTTTGATGAAGTCGCCAACCGATTATTATTCTGGGAAAAATTCAATAAAGACTATCCAAACAATCACTTTAAACGACAAGTTTCAGCAAACATTGAACAATATCGCAGTGCTCTTTTTCAAGGCGATGACAATACCCGTACCCTATGGTTTGATGATGACAAAATTGCAGATGAAGAAGCCATGAAAGCCATTGAGAAAATTGCCAAGAGCCAAACGGCAAGCCGTCAGACTGCGCAAAACTTCCTAAATTTAATCAATAAAAGTGAAACGCTTTGGCAACAAATGCCAAAACCGTCCAGAGAAAATATGCAGGATGAGAGCCCTGAACAACAAAGCATTCAAGAACAACGCACAGCGTTTGAGCAGAAAATAAGAAAGCAGGTTGAAGAGATGCTTGCTCAAAAAATAATTGAAATTGATATCGGCATGTCATCACATTCCCGATGAGAACATGCTAGTATTTAAACATCGCTTGACGGAGCGCGAGTAATTCCTCGCTGAGATTTAGTCAGTTTTGCATCTCCTTGCCAAAACTTAAACTAAAGTACCGTTGAACCTGATCAGGTTAAGACCTGCGTAGGAATCAAGCATCTAAAAACTGACAGCCCAAAGTTTATCTATTTTTATAGAAATACCGCACAATTCTAGTGGTCATGGTATTCAATAAAGTAGACTAAATTTGCCACCGTTTTTGGTCGTGCTTGATTCGTTGATGTCATTCATAAGGATCATTGTAATGAACCAATTAACGAATCTATCCCCTGCTGATCAATTGGCCCAACATGAGCAAGAAGCCAAAGATCTCACTCGAATTTTACCCGCATCTAAAAAAGTCTATATTCAAGGTTCACGCCCTGATATTCAGGTTCCCATGCGTGAAATTGAACTCACAGATACACCTACAGGTTTAGGTGGCGAGAAAAATCCGCCTGTGATGGTTTATGACACCTCAGGCGTGTATACCGACCCCAATGTCAAGATCGACCTTAATCAAGGTTTGCCCAACATCCGTGAAACATGGATTGCTGAACGTAACGATACTGAACGCTTAAATACCCTCACCTCGCAGTTTGGACAAGAGCGCCTCAAAGATATTCGTACAGCTGAAATCCGTTTTGCACATATACAAAAACCTCGTCGAGCCAAAGCAGGACATAATGTCACCCAAATGCATTATGCCAAGCAAGGGATCATTACCCCTGAAATGGAATATATTGCGATTCGTGAAAATCAGCGTCAGCGTGAAGGCGTTGATATGCGTCAACATGCAGGACAAAATTTTGGTGCCCATAATTTGATGGAAATCACACCTGAATTTGTGCGTAAAGAAGTGGCTGAAGGTCGTGCCATCATTCCTGCAAACATCAATCATCCAGAGTGCGAACCGATGATCATCGGACGTAATTTCTTGGTGAAAATCAATGCCAATATTGGTAACTCTGCTCTGGGTTCATCGATTGATGAAGAAGTTGCGAAAATGACGTGGGCAACACGTTGGGGCGCAGATACCATTATGGATCTGTCAACGGGTAAGAATATCCATGAAACGCGTGAATGGATTATTCGCAACTCCCCTGTACCAATTGGTACTGTTCCGATTTATCAAGCACTTGAAAAAGTAGATGGGGTTGCAGAAGACCTTACATGGGAAATTTTCAAAGACACCTTGATTGAACAAGCCGAACAAGGTGTGGATTACTTTACCATTCACGCTGGTGTGTTGTTGCGCTATGTCCCATTAACAGCCAATCGTTTGACAGGCATTGTGTCACGCGGTGGTTCAATTATGGCGCAATGGTGCTTGGCCCATCATGAGGAAAATTTTCTTTATACGCATTTTGATGAAATCTGTGAAATCATGAAAGCCTATGATGTATCTTTCAGTCTAGGTGATGGTTTACGTCCAGGCTGTATCCAAGATGCCAATGATGAAGCACAGTTTTCAGAATTACGTACATTGGGCGAACTTACCCATCGTGCATGGCAGCATGATGTTCAAGTCATGATTGAAGGTCCAGGGCATGTTCCAATGCATATGGTCAAAGAAAATATGGACTTGCAGCTTGAAGTTTGCCAGGAAGCACCGTTCTATACACTTGGACCACTGACGACGGATATTGCCCCGGGTTATGACCACATTACCTCTGCGATTGGAGCGGCAATGATTGGTTGGTATGGTACAGCAATGCTGTGTTATGTCACGCCAAAAGAGCATTTGGGATTGCCGAACAAAAAAGATGTCAAAGACGGCATCATCACATATAAAATTGCCGCACATGCAGCAGATCTGGCCAAGGGGCACCCTGGCGCACAGGTCCGTGATAATGCACTCTCTAAAGCCCGTTTTGAATTCCGTTGGGAGGACCAATTCAATCTTAGTCTCGACCCTGACACTGCGCGTTCTATGCATGATGAAACGATGCCAAAAGAAGCGCATAAATCAGCGCACTTCTGCTCAATGTGTGGACCGAAGTTCTGTTCAATGAAAATCACCCAAAATGTTCGTGATTATGCGAAAAATCAGCAACATGCTGAACAAACGACTTCAAGCCAAAGCGAGATAGAAGATGGTCTAAAAACCATGAAATCTGTCTATCATGAGCAAGGACAAAAGTTGTACCACAAAGTGTAAAGTTAAAAAAAACTTTTGTCTTTCCCTATTTCTCAGTTAGGATGAAGTGAATATGTTTCATCCTAACTACACACATGAACATCATTCAGCAAGCAACTTACACACATAAAGATGTAAAAATTCAATCTAGAGAATATGCTTTTCAGGGCTTTGTTCAAGTCGAAAAAGTCAGCTTGCAACACAGATTATTCAACCAAACTGAATACACATCAAACATCCAGCGTGAGTTAATTCACCGCAAAGAAGCTGCGGGTGTTTTGATTTATAATGATCAACAACAAAAATTCGCATTGATCGAACAATTCCGGGTTGGAGCAATTGATGACCCGGTTTCACCTTGGCAGTTAGAAATAATTGCAGGAGTATTGGATGGTGATGAATCGCCGGAAACCTGCATTCGCCGAGAAAGTCTTGAAGAATCTGGCTGTGAGCTTGAACATATTCAAGCTCTCTATAGTTTCTATCCATCGGCTGGTGCATGTGATGAAATTTTCCATCTCTATACTGCTCAAGCCGAGTTACCTGCCGAAGGAGGCATTTTTGGAATGCCAGATGAAGGCGAAAATATTCAACTTCATATCATCGACTACGCAGATCTTAGTATATTATTACAAAGTAATCGTTTAAAAAATGCACCAGTGATAATGGCTCTACAATGGCTACAACAACACTTGCATACACTTGAAAATGTCTAGGGGAAAGACATGCAATCAAAGATATTGCAGCAAATCGATAAAGACAAAGTGATCATACAAATCACCGACACACATTTAATGGATAAGCCTGATGCAAAGTTCGTCGGGATCAACCCTGAAGAAAGCTTTCATGCCGTGATGGAGGATATTCAGCAACGCTTTCCACATGCTGAACTGATTCTACATACTGGGGATTTAGCTCAGGCAGCCTATCCTGAAACCTATGCACGCTATTTAAATTATATGCGAGGCTTTGGTATTGATTTTTATCACATCCCAGGAAATCATGACAACCTGAGCTTTTTTCCCTTTCATGTACCTGAACCAGAACCTACAGTGATTGAACTGGATCAGTGGTGCATTATTCTGCTTAACAGTACAGTGAGCGGACGTACAGATGGAAAAATTCAACCTGAACAATTGGTTCGCCTAAAACAACGCCTAGAGCATCTTAAAGACAAATTTGTCATTGTTGCCTGTCATCACAATCCTTTTGAAATGCATTCAAAGTGGTTGGATCAGCATAAATTAAAAAATGCCGATGAATTGAAAGCAGTGCTCGAACCATTTGACAATATCAAGTTATTGTTACATGGGCATGTACATCAAGAATCTTATAATGAGTGGAATGGCATCCAGTTTATTTCTACACCAGCCACCTGTGTCCAGTTTAAACCGCTTAGCCAAGAGTTTTCATTTGACCCAATTGCACCTGGTTACCGTTGCTTACATTTAAAAGCCAATGGTGAGTTTGATACCTTTGTACATCGACTTGACCACGTTAATGTTACAATTAATGAAGAAATTTCAGGTTACTAGCTTTTCATTTTGTTTTTTTTCCATTAAGTTATTCGTCCAACAAGATATGCAGAAAGTCGAATTCAGGGCGAGGTGACTTTCATCTTTGTAAAAAAATCTATATGATGACGCCCCCGATAGATTCATTCTGTTGGTAGTGATAAAAATACTTGCATATCACCATATTTTTTGCGTATAGATAGTACGTATATGATGAGGAATGCCCTTTATGGCGAATGACAACCAAAATCAAGTCTTGGATGAGCAAACAGCAATTACAGATGACAAATCTGCAAAACGTGTACGCAAAACCAAGCCAAAGACCAATGAAAACGGTACTACAGCAAGTCTATTCGGTATCGAGCCTTATCAGCCAAAGAAAAATGAAGAATATATGTCTGAGGGGCAGCTCGAACATTTCCGTCAAATTTTGCTGGCTTGGAAGGCTGAATTGATGTCAGAAGTGGATCGTACTTTAAATACGATGCAAGATGAATCTTCTTCTTTACCTGATGTAAACGACCGCGCAACACAGGAAGAAGAGTTTGCGATTGAATTGCGTACCCGTGATCGTGAACGTAAATTGATTCGCAAAATCGAACAGTCTATCGAAGCAATTAAAAACGATGACTATGGTTTCTGTGAAACGTGTGGTATCGAAATCGGTTTGCGTCGTTTGGAAGCGCGTCCTACGGCAACTTTATGTATCGACTGTAAAACACTTGCAGAGATCAAAGAGAAACAAAACAACGGTTAAAAACTGTGTCTGCACATTCCTCCCCGACCCTTCCTGATGTTGAGGAAGGGGGGAAGCATGCCTCTTATAAAGGACGATTTGCACCTTCACCCACAGGTCCTTTACACTTCGGTTCATTAATCACTGCTGTTGCCAGTTATTGCGATGCAAAAGCACATGCAGGGCAATGGATCGTCCGTATAGAAGATACGGATATTCCCCGCATTTATCCTGATAGCGAACAACACATCCTACAATGTTTAGATGCTTTTGGATTTGAATCTGATGCTGAAATCATTTATCAAAGACAACGCATTGCGATTTATGAATCTGTCATCGACCAGCTCAAACAACATAATTGGGTATATGCCTGTTCGTGTACTCGAAAGATTCTAGGTTCAAACCATATCTATACAGGCACATGCCGAAATAAACAGCTTGAATTTAAAGACCAAGCCATTCGCGTAAAAGTCACAGATCAAAACATCTGCTTTCATGACCGTTTGCAAGGAAGACACTGCTCTAATTTACAATATGATCTGGGTGACTTTGTCCTGAAGCGCCGTGATGGCATCATTAACTATCAACTGGCAGTCGTTGTAGATGACTATTTACAAGGAATTAACCATATCGTGCGTGGTTCAGACTTGTTGGATAATACTGAACGTCAAATATGGCTGGGACAACTTCTTGGCTATCCGACAATTAAGTATATGCATCTTCCTCTCGCCATGAATGAACAAGGTCAAAAGCTATCAAAGCAAAATCTTGCGCATGCACTGAATATTGAAAATGCAGCTCCTCTACTTTTACAGGCAATTCTGGCACTGGGTCAGCCATCTGTAGACCTTGACCGACCTGCACGTATGCTGGCCCAAGCTGTGCAACAATGGGATATTTCTCGTATTCCCCAAGGCATCCATTTAACAGGCATCTATCAATAGCCCCAAAGCCCATAAACAATAAAACACCATCTAACTGACAGCATATCCCACAAAAAAAAAGCCATTTGTGATCAAATGGCTTTTTAATCTTTGAATTTAAGAAAATTCCTCAGAAACTAGACTCTTCCCTTGCAGGATTGGCTTCTTTCGTCGTCGCATCAATTTTTAAAATCAAGCTGATCATGACTGCACACATAATCAAGGATGAACCACCATAACTGATGAATGGAAGGGTCAAACCTTTGGTCGGCAACATTCCCATATTCATGCCTGCATTCACCAAAATTTGCAGCAGGAAAATAATACTGATTCCATAAGCCAAATAGCCTGCACGCAAATATTGATGATTTAAAGCACGCTGACCAATTCTGATACAACAAATCAGCATCACAAATGAAAGCAACAATACCGTCGCAATCCCAAAGAAACCAAACTCTTCACCCAAGATCGCCAACATGAAGTCTGTATGCGCCTCAGGTAAATAAGACATCTTTTGAATACTGTGTCCTAGACCGACACCAAACCATTCACCTCGCCCAAACGCCATCAAGGCATTAGACAATTGATAGCCTGAACCTAAAGGATCAGCCCAAGGATTAGAGAATGACATCAAACGCTCATAACGGTAAGGTTCAAATACAATCAAGGAAACAAATGCAACCAGAATGGCACCAAAAGCGAAACCGAACTGAATCATCGGCGCACCGGCAAGGAAAAATACCCCTAACATGGATACTGCAATAACCACTGTTGCACCTAGATCAGGCTCAGCAATAATTAACCCTACCGTCAGCAACATTACGACACCGAGTCGAACCAAGCCTTTAATGTTGTTGCGAACCTCTTCGGCACGGCGAACCACGTAATCAGCAGTAAATATTGCCATCATTACCTTGGCAACTTCTGTTGCCTGTAGGGTAAAGCCACCGACACGAATCCAACGTGTTGAGCCATTCACTTCCGTACCTACAAGCAAAACTGCAAGTAACAGCAGAATAGTGATCAACCACAGAGGAAAAGTATTTTTAAACCACAGATTGAGCGAAATTCGATACGTCACTACAGCAGCTAGAAAAGCCACCACAATCGAAATTGCATGGCGAATGACATAATGGAATTCATTTTCATGCATCCGCTCTGCATACGGCATTGACGCTGAAGCCACCATCACCGTACCGATGCACAATAGCGAGATGACACAAAACAGCAATACATTGCGAGGAGTAATCTCTGCAGGTAATTTTGGCATCCAACGTTCATACGCTTGATGAAGTTTACTTATCGTCGTCTGAGCTAACCCAGCCATACTTTATTTTCCTTATGATTCTTTTTAGTTTAGCGCATTTACATATTCAACAAAGCGATGACCGCGTTGCGGATAACCTGTAAACATATCAAAGCTGGCACATGCCGGTGATAATAACACCACATCCTGTGCCTGCGTATGTTGCTGACACAGCTCTACGGCTTCCTGTAAGGTTTCAGCATGCAACAGCTCGGTTGTACCTTCAATAGCTTTTTCAATCACAGGGCGATCCTCACCGATCAGCACCGCAAGCTTGGCATATTTTTCCAGGGAATGGCGTAAAGCAGTAAAATCTTGCCCCTTACCTTGCCCGCCTAGAATAATCGCCACCTTTCCACCCTGCGCTTCAATTGCAGCACCTAAACCATCTAAAGCAGCCAAAGTTGCTCCAATATTGGTTCCTTTAGAATCATTATAATAGCGAACACCCGCCACTTCTTTAACGAATTCACAACGATGCTCTAACCCTTTAAAGGTCTTGAGTGTTTCCAACATTCTGTCTATCGGTAAACCAATCGCCTCACCCAAAGCCAGACATGCCAATGCATTTGCAACATTATGCGTGCCTTGGATATACATCTCTGAACTTTTCAGCAATCGTTCCCGACCGCGTGCCAACCAGATCGTACCATTGTCTTCTCTGAGAATACCGTATTGTTTTAAATCAGGTGCATTTAAGCCAAAGCTTTGCATTGGCGTTACATCGGGAACCAAAGGGCGTGTCAATGAATCATCACGGTTAAACACCACTTTTTTCGCACCTTGGAAAATGCGATGTTTTGCAGCATGATAACCTGCCATGTCACCATGACGGTCTAGATGGTCTTCACTCATATTTAAGACCACAGCCACTTCAGCATTTAAATTTGAAGTTGTTTCAAGCTGGAAGCTCGACAGTTCAAGAATATAAACATCTGGATCATCACGTGTTAGATCCAGCGCTGGACGTCCAAGATTGCCTCCAACAGCAACTTTAACGCCCGCATCCTGCGCCATTAAACCTATCAAGGTAGTCACCGTACTCTTGGCATTTGAGCCAGTAATGGCAACAATCGGTTTATCTGTGGAACGACGCAGGATTTGAATCTCGCTCACCACCGGGATTCCCTTGGCAATCGCTGCTTGAATCTCTGGAAGTTTAAGGTCTAAACCTGGGCTGATCACGATTTCTTCAGCTTGTAACAATAACTCCTGATCGAGTTGACCAAAGCTGGTTTTGACTTCTGCAGGAATTTGATCATGTCCCGGTGGAACCTGACGTGAATCAGTGACAGCAACACGGTAGCCATTTTCATGTAGAAAATTTACAGCTGAAACACCTGAAATACCAAGTCCAGCCACAACTTTTAAACCACCACGTTGTATCAACATTTTTGCTCACCAGCATTAAGATTTTAAAACTTGCAAAATGTTAGCACTTTGGCGATTTGAAAGCTTTTTCTGTTTGCAGTTTCTGAAGTTTTTTTTGTGTCAGTGCGTAAAAATATCGTCTTATTATTCTGATTCATTGCTATGAATTTTTAAATCTCTCAAACCATGGCTTATTATCCTGCGATCGATACAGATCAGCCGAATGTTGAATTCAACATTCGGCTGATCTGTATCGATGTCTAGCGTGTCTAAAATGAATCGATCAATAAAGACAGTAGATTGCCTGCACCATAGCCTGCACCCAATAACAGCGCAATCCAGATCCAGCCACCTAACACGTTATACAGCATGAATACAGGCATTTTCATATGCCCCGCACCCGCTGCGAATGGGGCAAAAGAACGTACAAAAGGCACAAAACGTGCAACAAGAATCGTTTTACCGCCATGACGCTCAAAATAATGATTGGTTTTCTTGATATATTCAGGTTTAAACCAACGCGAATGTGCATGAAAATATTTAAAACCCAACGCTCGCCCAGTATAGTAATTGACGATATAACCTAAAATAGAAGCAATAATCAGCAACACGCCCATATAATGAAGATGAACTGATTCAGCGGTCGAGCACAAGGCACCAACAGCGATCAATAAGCTATCACCAGGGAGAAAAAACATAAAGATTGAGCCTGTTTCTGCAAAAATAATCAAAAACAAAATGGCATAAATCCAAAGCCCATAATTTTCTAAGAAAGTGGGCAATAATTGTTCTAAATGCAATAAAAAATCAAGCAATACTCAACTCTCTTCAAAGAAGTATCCACAATATATTAGTCTAATTTAACCATGTAAATATTAAAAAGCCTAAATTAATTAGGCTTTTTCAATCTTAAGGTCTATTTGAGTTATTTTAAAAAACCATTTTTAGCAAGAAATTCCATGCTCAGTTTTGATTCAGCTTTAACCTCAGCGGCTTTATCACCGAGCAGTAAACGCTCGATGTAACGCGCCAGTACATCCACTTCCAAGTTCACCTTGGCGCCCACTTTCCATGTGCCGATATTGGTACGCTCAGCAGTATGCGGAATCAAATTGAGACTCAGAATATTACCACGTAAATGATTGATGGTTAAGCTGATTCCATCCACAGTAATTGAGCCTTTTTCCGCCAGATATTTGGCAATTTCAACAGGTGCAGTCACCTCAAAATAAAGCGAACGCGCATCTGAACGGACCACGGTAATTTCACCGACTGCATCCACATGCCCGCTCACAATATGGCCTCCAAAGCGTGTGGTGGGTAACATTGCTTTTTCAACATTCACCACTTGTCCAACGTTCCAACTCGCCAAAGTTGAACGGTTTAAACTTTCGCGTGAAACATCGGCAGCATACCAGTTTTCACCCCAGTCAATTACGGTTAAGCAAATACCGTTGGTGGCAATAGAATCACCCAAGTGTACATCAGACATATCTAGGTCAGTCTGAATACGTAAACGTACATCACCACCTACACTTTGTAAGCTGTCAACTTTACCTAAACTCTCAACAATGCCTGTGAACATAATACAACCTACTGCCTCAATCTAAGGGCTGATAAATATCTATTTTTATTGCATCATCCCTTTCTTCCATTTGAAGAAAAGGAGAACAAGCTTACCATAAAGCCAATTGCGTACTTACACCCGATGTGTCCACACCGCCCAACTCGGCAAAATGATAGAGTTGACCAAGCAGCTGACGTAACGGCGGTCCAGATTTGGCATGCGTATCGGTAATGACAATAAACTCAAGTACACGGGCACGCTCAGACTGACGCTGTTTACTCACGCGATAACGCGGAACATCCTGTGTCAATAAGGTGACTTTGCCACGTTTTAGATTGGCCGCCAATAAATCTTTGGCTTCAATATTGCCATCCGTGGAGTAACTGGTGAGGATATAACGTGCATTAATGGTTTCCAGCAAACTCTCATAAGCTTCTTGAGCATGCTTAGAGGAATTGTAGGGGCTTGGGCGTTCTTTTCGCCATGCGCGGTCAATTCCACTTTTAAAACCTTTGGTATCAGGTGTCGGCAGATCAACTTGATCCCAAAGCGTTAAGGAGTTGAGAACATGGTAATTACTGCTATAGGCATGTTGGTTATAAGGAGGATCTAAATACGCCACATCCACTTCAAAACCACTCATCTGGTTTGCCAGATGCTGTGCATCCACACACCACATTTCTGCCATCGGTGTTTTCTGTTTATTATCACCGACCTCACTAAAACGGCTTGGTGTTAACCATAAGAGTGATTCAATTCGTTCCAATGCCGTTTGGGTCTTTCCGCCCCAGCCATGATGGAAACTTTTAAACACGCCACTGGTATTACTGACAAAACTGGCTGAGTAGAGTAAAGGTGCAAGTAAGGCACTCATTTCCACATCATCAATAGCACCTTGTGCCTGCCATGTCGCAATCTGCTGACGAATCGCGTCGATTCGCATACCGTTACGACGCTTAAAGAACAGACGGTCACGCGCCGGGTCATAAATTTCATCATTGCGCGGGCATAGATTATGCGTCACCCAACCTTTGACTTCAGGCAAACGGTTTAAATAATCAATGGCTTTTTGATAACCGCCCAACTCTTTAAATGCTGGCGCATCTGTACATGCAAGAATGGCATGATTCAATGCATGACTGTAAGGTTCCCAGTCATTGGCAATTACACGATAGCCATTTTGCCGGGCCAAACGTGAAACGACCCCGCTACCTGCAAAAAAATCTGCAAAAATAGGCGCGCGTTTTCCTTTCGGATTCAATGTTCCGGTAATTTCAAGCGCTTCAAGAATCAGATGCAACAAACGACGCTTATTTCCCAAATAAGGAACCAACTGATGAAAAAGATATTCATCTGTTGTACGCGCAGCATGACGACGTTTGTGATAAACCGATGATGTTAACTCTGAATTCATACTGACTCTTGCGCAGGGAGAAGTCTTAAACGAATATCATCACCAAATTGATGAACATCTTTAAGCATAAAACGTAATTGTTGTGCCATCTTTTCAAATTCAGCATTAAACATTGGCCGTGCTGACTGACCTAAAAAAGTCGGAGCAACATAACTGATTAATTCATCAACCAGTTTTTCCTGTAAAAATGCCGTGGATAAAGTTGCACCAGCTTCAACCAATACATCATAAATTTGAAAATCTTTTAAAGTCCGCAGTAAATCTTTTAATGGCTGAATTTCAAGTTGTACCACACCAAGCTCCGCCAGCTCCTGACGGAATGGTCCCATTATCATTACGGTTTCAGGATGTTTAAGCACTTGTGCTGTCAAGGGTAAACGACCTTTCCGATCTAGGATCACACGTTTGGGCTGTACCACTTTTTCCAGTTCCACATGGGCTAAACTTCGAACATTGAGCTGAGGATCATCCGCCAGAATGGTCTCAATCCCAGTAATCACTGCACCTGAAATGGCACGCCAATGTTGTACATCTTGACGTGATTCAGTGCCTGTAATCCATTTGGATTCACCTGATGCCATAGCGGTACGTCCATCCAGACTGGAAGCGACTTTTAAACGCACATAAGGCAAACCCGTTGCCATTGCTTTTAGGAAACCTAAGTTGAGTTGGGTGGCTTGTTGTTCACACACACCTGTTTCTACAACAATTCCAGCCTGTCGCAAAATATCCACACCTTTACCCGACACAAGTGGATTTGGGTCTGCGCATGCAACAACAACTTTTGCTACACCCGCTTCAACTAAACCTTTTGCACAAGGGGGGGTACGACCATAATGCGCACAAGGCTCCAAAGTCACATAAGCGGTTGCACCTTTTGCAGATTCTCCAGCTTGGCGCATTGCAAAGACTTCGGCATGAGGTTGTCCTGCTTGTGGATGAAAACCCTCTCCAACAAGAATTCCATCTTTGACAATAACGCAACCAACATTCGGGTTCGGTCGTGTGGAATACTGTCCAAGCTTGGCGAGCTCAATCGCTTTCTGCATCCAAACCTGATCCATATTGACAGCATCTTCAGGCTTGGAGTTTGAATCCAACTCAGACATAAAATTCCTAATTTAATCCTATGAAAAATAAATCAGTGGTCTTGACCACGTGCTTGCATTTGCTCAATCTGATGGCGAAAAGCATCAATGTCTTGGAAATCTTGATAAACCGATGCAAAACGAACATATGCCACATGATCCAATGCAAACAAAGATTTCATGACAATCTCACCAATGGTACGAGAACGCACATCACGTTCTCCTAAACGACGAATTTGCAGTTGAATATCGCTAATCACCGTTTCAATTTGCTCTTGAGTTACAGGTCTTTTTTGCAAAGCATGCATCAGTGAACGGCGCAATTTTGCTTCATCAAATGGTTCATTTTTACCATCAGACTTGGTGACACGTGGCATCACCACTTCATAACTTTCAAAAGTAGTAAAACGTTCGCCACAACTGATACATTCACGACGACGGCGAATCTGGCTACCTTCAGCAGCCAAACGGGAATCGATCACTTTACTATCTGCAGCGTTGCAAAATGGACAATGCATAGTGGTTTAATTAAGCAAAATTCATAATTTCAGCTAGTGTAGCAAAAAAACTAGATTTTGTTGAGGGTTTCGCAAGATATGGAAAAAAAACAGCCCTCTCGGGCTGTTTTATACTATATATAGTTATTATTCTAAATTGATTTTTTCTAGTCAGTTACATTATTCGATGCGTTCGCCATGTTGACTTAAATCTAGACCCATGCGCTCATCATCATTTTCAACGCGGATTCCAATCACCACATCGATAATTTTAAGCAGAATGAATGTCACCACTGCCGAGTAGGCAATCGTTGCCAACACACCCTCTACTTGAACCCACAATTGATGCATCATATTGGTCGGCGCTTTGTCACCCATGATAAATGAGCTTGCAAAGACTGCTGTTAAAATTGCACCCACGATACCACCCACACCATGTAGACCAAATGCATCTAGCGAATCATCGGCTTTAAGGATACGTTTAAGACCGGAAATACCCCAGAAACATACCACACCACCAATCAAGCCCATGATCAATGCACCACTCACCGTCACAAAACCTGCAGCTGGTGTAATCACCACAAGACCTGCTACCGCACCTGATGCAGCACCCAATACAGAACCTTTACCGCGAACAATTTTCTCAACCACTAACCAAGCGATTGCCGCTGCTGCTGCTGCAACTTGAGTTGTCACTAAGGCATATGCTGCTGAACCATTTGCACCCAAAGCTGAACCGCCGTTGAAACCGAACCAACCAACCCATACAAGGCTCGCACCCAATACAGTCAAAGTTAAATTATGTGGTGCCATAGATTCTTTACCCAAGCCCATACGCTTACCGAGTAAATATGCAGCCACTAGACCTGCAACACCAGAGTTGATATGAACCACTGTACCGCCTGCAAAATCAAGCGCACCATCATTCATTAACCAACCACCACCCCATACCCAATGTGCAATAGGCGCATAAACAACAATCACCCAAATTGTGATAAAGCTGATCCAAGCACTAAATTTCATACGATCCGCCACAGAACCACTAATGATGGCCACTGTGATAATCGCAAAGGTCATTTGGAAAATAACGAAGAGAATCTCTGGAATACTGCCGCTCAAAGCATCCGTGGTGATTCCTGACAACATGGCCTTATCCAGCCCGCCGATAAAGGCATTGCCAGAACCAAAAGCCAATGAATACCCCACAACCACCCACACAATGCTGACAATTGCTGCTGCAGTAAAACTTTGTGCCATGGTTGCCAATACGTTTTTCTTACGAACCATACCACCGTAAAACAGCGCCAAACCAGGAATTGTCATCAACAATACCAATGCCGTAGATACTAAAATCCAAGCCGTATCGCCAGTATTGAGTGTCGGTTTTTCTGCCGCCGGAGCAGGTGCAGCTGTTGCAGTTACTTCAGGCGCAACGCTTGCGGTAGTGTCTGTTGCTGTACTGACATCGCTTGCAGTCGCAACAGCTGTAGATGCAGGCTCAGTTACGTTTTCTTCTGCCCACGCAACTGATCCGCCAAGAAGTGCGCCAGACAGGCTGAGCGCTAATAGCATTTTTTTCATTCGTATCCCCCAACCTAATTTTGTGAGTTATGTCTTCATCAACATAACCAGCAATCTTCGTGCCAAATTAAACAGCGTCTGGACCTGTTTCACCTGTACGAATACGAATCACTTGCTCTAAATTCGTCACGAAAATTTTTCCGTCACCAATTTTCCCAGTGCTCGCCACACGTGTAATCGATTCAATGACTGAATCCACCATGTCATCACTGATCGCGATTTCAATTTTCACTTTCGGTAAGAAATCCACGACATACTCAGCACCACGGTAAAGTTCTGTATGTCCTTTTTGACGACCAAAACCTTTCACCTCAGTTACGGTAATCCCTTGAACGCCTATATCAGACAAGGCTTCACGCACGTCATCTAATTTAAACGGTTTTACAATTGCAGTTACGAGCTTCATATTGTTTTCCTTCGGCTTATTTCACCAGTAAGGTTTTATGTTCAATTTTCGTGCCAATCCTATTAACGGTTGGGGTGGCTAATTTGATCAACACGTATTGCCTTTATAACCTATTGTATATCCTTAGGTGAAGTTTCAACTTGAAAAAACTCACAATAATGATCAATTTTTTTTAAATTGTCCCACGATTTTCTTAACCTTGATGCCTTGATAAACCGATAAAAATTACTCAAGTAAAAATCCATACACGATGTTACACTAGACAAAGAATATCAACATTTTGGATTCCTCATGATTGAAACATTACTACAAGCAATTTTGGAACAAGTCGATCAACCTAAAAAAGATATCGAACATAACCTGCGTGCCTTATTGAACGAAGCCATCAGCAAATTGGACATCGTGTCTAAAGATGAAATTGAACGTCAAAAAACTGCACTAAATAATGCCAATTTAAGATTGACCGAATTACAAGCGCAAGTAAAAGCGCTAGAGGTGCTTATTCAGGATAAAAAATAAACCAAATTTGCACAAAAGTGGTGCAAAAATTATAATAACGATTAAAAATAAAGCAAACTTGGAAAACAACAATGTCTTTAGCCAAAATTTATACACGGGGTCTACTTGGATTACATGCCCCTTTAATTGAAGTAGAGGTCCATGTTAGTGCAGGGCTTCCCTCCTTGACGATTGTCGGTCTGGCAGAAGCAGCCGTTCGGGAAAGTAAGGATCGTGTCCGCTCTGCAATCATCAATAGTGGTTTTCAGTTTCCAACCAAACGCTTGACCATCAATCTCGCACCCGCAGATCTTCCCAAAGATGGTTCTCGCTTAGATCTTCCAATTGCATTGGGGATTTTGATTGCAACAGGTCAACTCCCAGAAAATGTCACAGATGATTTCGAATTTATTGGTGAATTAGCACTGGATGGTCATTTAAGACCTGTTACAGGGACATTAACCATTGCAATGGCCTGTCAATTGGCAAAGCATCAATTGATGCTCCCTCAGGAAAATGCCGATGAAGCAGCACAATTGCCTGAATTCAAAGTTTTTGCTGCACATCATTTAAAACAAGTCTGTGATCATTTTTTAAATGCCCAAAAAATCGAAGTCACCTCCACACAAAAATCCACTTTGGACAAGCAATATAAATTTGATTTGGCTGATGTAAAAGGTCAGTTACGCCCTCGAAGAGCTTTAGAAATTGCCGCTGCAGGTGGACACTCGCTTTTATTTAAAGGACCGCCAGGAACAGGTAAAACACTTTTAGCTTCACGTTTACCGAGCATTTTGCCGGCATTAAACCCACAACAAAATCTTGAAGTTGCCAGTATTTACTCGATTGCCAACACTCAACATCACTTTGGACAACGACCTTTTCGAGCACCTCACCATACTGCTTCGGCAATTGCCTTGGTGGGAGGGGGATCAAATCCAAAACCAGGAGAAATCACGCTTGCGCATTTAGGGGTACTTTTCTTGGATGAATTACCTGAGTTTGACAAAAAAGTCCTGGAGGTTTTAAGGCAACCTCTTGAGTCTAAGGAAATCATTATTTCAAGAGCATCTCGACAGATTACCTTTCCTGCAAACTTTCAACTCATTGCTGCAATGAATCCCTGTCCATGTGGTTATGCATTTAACCAAGATAGCCGTTGCCAGTGCTCAGCTGAATCAATCAAGCGTTATCAAAGCAGAATCTCTGGTCCGTTATTGGATCGTATTGATTTACATATCGATGTCCCGCCACTGAAGGCTCAGGAATTACAGGATACAACGCCTGTTGAAGATTCAGCAACAGTACGAGAACGTGTACTTCACGCTTTTCATTTTCAAATTCAACGACAAGGTGGATTAAACCACGCTTTATCTCCTAAACAACTGGAAAAGCATGTGGTTTTGGATGAAACATCCAGAAAGATGATAGAAGTGGCACAACAACGCTTAAACTTATCTGCTCGGGCATATCACCGTATTTTGCGCGTTTCAAGAACCATTGCAGATTTGGCACAAAGTGAGCAAATCCAAAGTACGCATTTGACCGAAGCTTTGTCTTATCGGGGAACGCATTCTTAGAACCCGCCACCTATGAGCTATAGAAGATAAATGACATGCTAAATTTAATCCTACGCAACGAACAAGCAGATGACATTGAAAGTATTTTCAATATTACACAACTGGCTTTTGAAAATGCAGCGCATACAGATCATACCGAACACTTGATCGTGAATGCACTCAGGAAAGCGGATCAATTAAGTATTTCGATTGTTGCTGAATTGGACGAGAAGATTATTGGGCATGTTGCGATTTCACCTGTTGTCATTTCCTCTGGAGAGCAAAATTGGTATGGCTTGGGTCCAGTTTCAGTTATTCCCGACTACCAACAGCAAGGCGTAGGTAAAGCATTAGTGCAACAGTCCCTACAGCAATTAAAACAACGCGGTGCTGTTGGGTGCGTGGTACTTGGTGATCCTGCTTACTACTCAAAATTTGGTTTCAAGCCTTATCCCAGTCTGATCCTTGAAAATGTCCCTGCTGAATATTTTCAAGCCCTTGCATTTACTCCAGTCATTCCTCACGGAACAGTCAACTATCATTCCGCTTTTGAAATAACAGCTTAACCTTACCCATGTCCATACAAAAAATAAAGGTGACTTTAAGTCACCTTTATTCATTTAATCAGCGCTTAGAATGTTTTGGTTAAAGTAAACACAGCGCCTGTTTCAACAGCACGTTTTCCTGAATTAGTAAAACCATCCGTATCGATATTGGTACCTACAGCAGCAAGCTCTGCAGTGACACCTGGAATTGATTTAACACTGTAGTTGACTCCAGCTTTCCAATCTACATAGTTGTCTTTACCATCTGGCAACGCTTTTTTATCCATCGTGGTATAACCGACATTGGCAACGCCACCAAAACCAGTATCCCCAAATGGTGCAGAATAACCCAGATTAAAATTCCAGCTATTTCCACCGACTGCAGCCCAGTCATTGGTATAGTTCACGTTTGTTAATAAACTTCCACCTTTCACAAATACATCTGCAAAGATTAATTTTGCATAGAATTCAGTCCAGTTAAAGTCACTGCTTGCACTTGGGTAATTATATTCAACTACACCAATATCTAAAGTCGGCTTGAATGTTGGCGAGAGTTCTAAAGGGGTGGTAAAACCGATTGATGGATCTAATTCTAAATGAGGATCTGATCCACCAAAGTTCACATTGGACCCCCAAAGACCGACATATAGACCTGAAGTATGCGATAAAGTGAAACCTGCTTGTACTGC
Source organism: Acinetobacter sp. Res13-Abat-PEC15-P4-01 (assembly GCF_015676285.1). Classification (NCBI taxonomy): domain Bacteria; kingdom Pseudomonadati; phylum Pseudomonadota; class Gammaproteobacteria; order Moraxellales; family Moraxellaceae; genus Acinetobacter; species Acinetobacter sp. Res13-Abat-PEC15-P4-01. The sequence continues at coordinate 149,916 of NZ_JADAIN010000024.1, forward strand.
TGGATCACTCATTGTTTGAGTCATACCACGGAAACGATAGTCATTCGTTATGGCAGCACTTCCTGAGAAACTTAAACCTAATTTTGACAGTGCGTTATCTTCCGCCATTGCCATAGTTGCTGTAGACGACAAAACTGCCAATGCTAGTGCTTTAGTTGAGAATTTCATCTTGAGTGCTCCCCCATCATACGATGTTTATTTGTTATGCTAAAATTTGATGAACTCCCTAAGCATTTAGCAATTGCCATGCCAAGAATGTTTTTTATATTTTTACAGCTCTGATTTAAACAAAATAAACTATTGATTATAAATACAATTATTATTTTTTGTTGTTGACTGGGTTTTCTTTTTCTTGCTTGTGTACGGATCATTGGATCATTGAACAGAAAATGATGATGCTTCATATTTACCTACTTTCAGCGTGATTTTAACTGCTGATGAGTATGTAAAATCCCTGCATAAATTTTCTATCATTGAGGTGATTTGTGCCGTAAAAATCTTATAAATCTTTTTAAAGTGTAAATGTCACAATCCTGCAACAAAATGTACTATTTTTGATCAAAAATAAATTTTAGCTTAAAAAATGCTTAAAAAAAGTGCATGCCCAATCTTAGGTCATACACCTTGTTAAATTTTTGAGCACAAAAATTCGTCTTGAATATTATTTAAAAATTATAGGTCAAGCCAAGTACCATATGATCATCATAGTCATCTCCGATACGGCTTTCACCGCCTATGACATAATCAAAAGATGCGGTCAGTCCACTATTTAAAATTGATTTACTGACACCTATGCGTGCTTCATTAAAAGTAAAATTCTTTTTTGATTGTACAATTTGATTATCATGGTGTGTATTGTAGAAAGAACCTCCCATAGAGGTATTGAACATAAATTCATATGCTAATGGATAACTATAAGCCGCACTTAAATAGACATCACCTGCATTGGCATAAGATGAATCTGCCAGCATCACTGCTGCACCGACTGTTAACTTCTTATAAACAATCTCAGCGAGAATGTCTATATCATCAGTTTTACGGTGATCCCCCTGCTCAGCATAGACCGTTCCGCCATGATGGTACACATAGGCTGTAGTTTTGAGGTTATAGCGCCAATTTTGATCAATTTCCTGCCCATATGACACATAAAAGTTATGTTCAAAGCCATGATCTTGTCTGTCATCTGATGGATCATAGCCTAAAGTCGAACCCCAGTAGCCAAACGTCATGCCACTTTGATGTGCATAGGCCAAACCGCCTTGCATTGCAAGATCTTGATTTTCTTCCCCACCCCGATAGATATACTTAGATACCACCCCTATATTTCCAGAAATTGGACTATTTTCAGCAGAATGATCCGTCTGATCAGCAATTACAGAACACGATACAATACATAGGGGGAAAGCCCATAAAATTTGGGAAAAAATTGAATTCATGAAATTAAACAAGTAAGAGGAAAAATTTGCTGAAATTCTACTGTTTTTTTGAATTTTTGGTAAAAATAGTGGCTACAAAACAATCAAAACCATTAAATTAATTGATATTTCAATCAATTTAATCATTTTTAGACTACTTTAGATTTTTTTTTCATAAAGAAATAAATTAATATTGAGTAGAAAATTACAAAAATGTAATATTTTTAATCAAAGGTCATTCCCTTTTTATAGATTAAATATACAATTCATCCATTATCTGCTCTGAATTCAATCAGTCAGTATCATTTATTCTCGTTCACGAGGCAATTCATGTTGAATGCTCCAAAACTTACTTTAGCTATATTAATTAATGCTGCTTTAATTACACCTACATTTGCTAGCGAACAAAGTGATGCAAAAGGTTTCGTTGAAGATGCCAAAGGTTCTGTATTGTTTCGTACTGGTTACATCCTTCGCGATAAAAAACATGGCATCGAAGACCAAAGTTCATTTGCACAAACTGCAATTGTTGACTTAGATTCAGGTTTCACACAAGGCGTTGTCGGTTTTGGTGTGGGTGTTGTGGGTGACGGTTCTTTTAAAATTGGGGACAACCAACATTCAGGCAACAACATGATTCCTCGTGATGATCAAGGTAATCCTTATCATCATTGGGCTCGTGGTGGTGCAAACGTGAAAGCGCGTTTCTCAAATACTACCGTACGTTATGGTACTCAAGTTTTAGATTTACCTGTATTGGCAAGTAATACCACACGTCTGGTTCCTGAATACTTTACGGGGACATTATTGACCAGCCATGAAATTAAGAATTTAGAGCTTGTTGCTGGTAAGTTTACCAAAGACCAAATGTCTGATCATATCAATACAGATAGCAATCATCTGGATGATGCCATTGTTTGGGGTGCTAAATACAAGTTTGATGACCAACTCAGCGCTTCTTATTATGGTTTGGATTCTAAAAATGCTTTAGAGCGCCACTATATCAATGCAAACTATAAATATCCTCTAGCAAATCAAAGCTCTTTGACGTTTGACTTCAGTGGTTATCACACCAAGTTTGATAAAAATGCCAATACCTACTCGGCAACAGGTCCAGTGGATGCTGACTATGCAGCAACAGGAAAAGCAGGCGTAGAAAAGACCAATAATATTTGGGCCTTGTCTTCAACCTATAATCAAGGTCCACACAGTGTAATGTTGGCTTACCAACAAAACACGGGTGATGTTGGCTATGACTATGGTCAAAATGCTGATGGTTTCCAAAGTGTTTATCTACCAAACTCTTACTTGTCTGACTTTATTGGTAACCATGAAAAATCTGCACAGGTTCAATATAACCTAGACTTTGGCGGTTATGGCGTTCCGGGATTAAACTGGACGACTGCATTTGTTTATGGTTGGGATATTAAAGTCCGCAATGTGACTGACAATGCTCAAGAGCGTGAATTCTTCAACCAGGTGAAATACACCATGCAAAGTGGTTTTGCAAAAGATGCAAGCTTACGTGTTCGCCACTCTTACTACCGTGCTAGCGAAGCATATAATCCAGTTTATATCGGTGATACCAACGAATGGCGTATTTTCCTGGATATTCCTGTGAAATTTTTCTAATTTAAAATAGAAAAATGAACAATAAAAAACCTGCATCAACATGCAGGTTTTTTTGATCTAAATCAAATGAGACTCAAATCACATTCAGATCGGAATTACTTCGCTGCTTCGATTGCTTTCAATACTTCAGCTTTAGCAACTTCAGAACCTTCCCAACCTGTCAATTTAACCCATTTACCAGGCTCTAAATCTTTGTAATGTGCAAAGAAGTGTTCAATCTGGTTCAACAATAAAGCTGGAAGATCTGAATATTCTTTCACATCTTTATACAGCGGTGTTAATTTGTCATGTGGAACAGCAATCAGTTTCGCATCAATACCACCATCATCTTCCATGTTCAATTTACCAACAGGACGACAACGGATTACAGAACCATGTACCAATGGATGTGGAGTAACCACCAATACGTCTAATGGGTCACCATCTTCAGACAACGTATTTGGAACATAACCATAGTTTGCCGGGTAGAACATTGCAGTACCCATGAAACGGTCAACAAATAAAGCATCTGAATCTTTATCTACTTCATATTTGATTGGTGCAGCATTGGCTGGAATTTCGATAATTACATAGATGTCATTAGGTGCATCTTTACCAGCAGGAATATTGCTATAGCTCATAGGATACTCTTTCAAGTGAGGTCTTATATAAAATCTTGACGATTATAACGCTAAAATACGCGAACACGTGCGGATTATACATTCTGCATCATCAAAATGAATGGATTTCGTCTAAATCCACTCAGACAATTCGAATAATCAATAATAATAAAATGATGGGGCAAGCCATCGATAGAAACCAAATGATTGAGCGTAATGCTGAAATATTGGCGAGATAACAAATCCCGTAAATAATCCGCAGTACAATATAGGCAATGCCCAGCATCATGATCAGATGTTGTGAAACCACCATATACTCAGCCATAAGTACGGCAGCAATAAATAAAGGTAAGCTTTCAAAACTGTTTTGCTGTACGGCATTAGCGCGTGCCGACAAGCCCGTGGTTTGGGCTAAAAACTCACGAGGATTCTGATTATCGGTAACTTTAAAGCCCCCAGATACTTTCGCAATGATGGTAAAAACATAAGGAAGTAAACAGGCAATTAGAATTAAATATATGATGCCATCTATCCCAGACATGATTGTTTCTCATGAAGTGTTAATGCAGGTTATCATAGCATGGCAACAACAGAATATTTTTTGTTAAATGCAGAGTTTTGCAAAATTGTGTAGTGAGGACAGTGTCGTGCAATCAGACCAAAATGAATTGCTTGAGGTTTTAGAGAAACAACGCCAACAACATGCCGAGATTGATCGTATTCTTAAAATTGTGCTGCCTATCTTGGCATTTTTGTTGTGCGTAATCTGTGCCAATTATAACTGGCAGTCAACTTTAGGCACGCTGATCATTTTAATTGTGGCTTTTTTTGCAGTTGCAATCAAACGCATGAATCTATATTTGTGGCTTGCGATCATTGTCATCTATTGTTTGATTGATATTTATTTGAGTTACGGCAGCATTGTTCCTTCTGCTTTAGGTCGTCAAATGGGCACGATGTTGACCTTTACTGCAATTGTGGGCTTAAGCCGCCCCTATATTGATGGATGGTATAGCCGCTCCAAACAAAATTGATGATTCAATTCACTCTTGCACTGTACAACTTTGCAAAAAAAAAGCGCCAAGATAGGCGCTTTTTTAAATTTGAATTTTGCTTATTTACGTAAATCTTTACGCAAGATTTTTCCAACATTGGATTTTGGTAAGTCATCCATAAACTCTACATAGCGCGGGCGCTTATAGCCTGTTAAGTTTGCTTTCGCAAACTCAAGCACTTCTTCAGTGGTTAAAGACTGGTCTTTTTTCACAACAAACAGTTTTGGTACTTCACCTGATTTCTCATCAGGTACACCAATTGCTGCAACTTCAAGTACTTTTGGATGTTGTGCAATCACCTCTTCAATTTCAGATGGGTACACATTGAAACCAGATACTAAAATCATGTCTTTCTTACGGTCTACGATTTTAAAGTAACCACGTGCATCCATAACACCGATATCACCTGTACGGAAATATCCATCAGCGGTCATCACTTTTGCAGTTTCATCAGGACGATTCCAATACCCCTTCATGACTTGCGGTCCGCGAATCGAGATTTCACCCTGCTCACCTTGTGGTAAGTGGTTGCCGTCATCATCAAGAATCGCAACATCAGTTAATGGCAATGGAACACCAATTGTGCCACTGAATTCAGTCGTTGCTGGTGGATTTGCAGTGGCAACCGGAGAAGTTTCCGATAAACCATAACCTTCAATGATGATGGTCCCTGTGACTTTTTTCCACTCTTCAGCAGTCGATGGCAATACCGCCATACCCCCGCCCATCGCCATTTTTAAATTGCTGAAATCCAGTTGTCTAAATTCTTCATTGTGTACCAATGCATTGAATAATGTATTGACTGCTGGGAAAAAGCCCGGCTGGTATTTACGTAATTCTTTAATTACCGCAGGTAAGTCACGAGGGTTAGGAATCAAAATATTCGCCTGACCTTTGTACATGCCATAAAGCGCACACACCATAAATGCAAAGATATGGTAAAGCGGCAATGCACAGAAGATACGGTCATCTTTCGCACCGTCACCCTGACCAAACTTACTTTGGAAAATACCGTCACATTGCATTAAATTTGCAACTAAATTGCGATGCGTCAGTTCCGCACCTTTTGAAACGCCCGTCGTCCCTCCTGTATATTGCAATACAGCAGTATCACTTAAGGTTATGTTTGGACGTTTGTAATTGCTTGGACTTACTTTTGCGAGTGCGGCATTAAATTTGACGTGTCCAGGAATGTTCCAATCTGGAATTTGCTTACGCACCTTACGTAATACAAAATTCACCAAAGTACCTTTAAGCGTACCCAACATATCGCCGACTGAAGCTACAACCACATGTTTGACTGGAGTTTTTCCAATAATTGCTTGATAAACTGTTGCAAAGTTTTCAACAATCACCAAGGCTTCTGCACCAGAGTCGTTTAACTGATGCTCTAGTTCACGTGCTGTATAGAGTGGATTGACATTCACGAGCACTAGACCTGCACGGAATACAGCCAAAGCAACAACAGGATACTGCAGGACATTAGGCATCATGACTGCGACACGTGCGCCTTTTGCCAAACCCAAACTTTGTAAATAAGTTGCAAATTTACGGCTTGCCAATTCAAGATCACTGAATGACATCACCTTATCCATGAAGATAAAGGCATCACGCGAACCAAACTTTTGGAAATTACGCTCAAAAATATCAATAAGAGAAGTATTTTCCTGGGGCAATTCTACTGTCTCTGGAATCCCAGTCTTTTGGTATTCAGCGAACCAAATCTTTTCCATAATGCCATAATCTCCAATCAGTAATCCTTAGTTTTAAACTGTTTTTCTCAATATCGAGCATAATTTTTTGGCTTCTTTGTGCTCAATATTGCATCCATTTCCACGAACACATTGCATATATAACGTATTTCGATCCAAGGATGCTAGTTTTATCTTTGAATCAACAGTTTATTTGCTTTTTGATATCCACGGGGTAAGAGTTGACCTTTCGATGCTCGTTTACCAATATACTTCTGTAAATCATCACCTTTTAGTTTTAATTGTTGCTGTCCTGCAAGCACTTGAATTACATCATCTAAATTCAACGTTAGCATAAACTGAATATATTCATCAGCCTCAAGTTGTATCAACTTGTTTCCCTTTCCTTTATTCAGAGTTGGCAATTCTGACAAATCAATCAAAAGTAAACGTCCTACTGAGCTGAGTATAGCCAAATGAGTATGATTTTCAACGACCTCTATCGGCATTGCTTTTGCATCCTCCGCTACAGTCAAGAATGTTTTACCCGCTTTGGCATTGGTATCTAATTGTTTCGCTTGAGACTTAAATCCGTAACCTTTTGAACTTACAGCAATAATTTCTTTATCTTCATCCTCTACCAGTACTTGGATAAAGCTCACTCCATTTGCAGGTGACAGTTTTGAACTCAACGGTTCTCCCAAACCACGCGCAGAAGGCAAACTATTTATTGACAATGCATAACTTCGACCAGTCTCATCTAAGATGTACACTTTTTGGTTCGACTTGCCTTGTGCAGAACTCAGATACTGATCGCCTGCTCGGAAATTCAATTTCCCAACATCAATTTCATGCCCTTTGGCTGAACGAATCCAACCTGCTTCTGAAAGAACAACGGTAACTGCTTCAGCAGGCATCAAGTCTTGCTCGCTCATCGCTTGTGATTCTTCACGTTCGACAATTGGAGAGCGACGATCATCACCAAATTTTTTCGCATCATCTTTGAGCTCTTCAATGATCAAAGATTTTAAAGACTCAGGATTTGCCAGTTGTTCACGAATCACGGCAGCTCTTGCCTCAAGCTCTTCTTGCTCACGGCGCATTTCCATTTCTTCAAGTTTTGCCAAATGGCGTAACTTGAGTTCCAGAATCGCTTCCGCTTGGATTTCATCAATATTGAAACGCATCATCAATACAGGTTTCGGTTGATCTTCTTCACGAATGATTTTGATCACTTCATCAATGTTTAAATAAGCAATGATCAAACCGCCGAGAATATGCAGGCGTTTTTCAATCTTGTTGAGATGATATTGCAGACGACGTGTGACAGTGTGTTTACGAATTTCAATCCATTCCAATAATATTCTGCGGATTGATTTAACTTGTGGACGGCCATCAGCTCCGATCATATTCATATTTACACGGTAACTGGACTCTAAATCTGTGGTCGCAAACAAATGGCTCATCACAGCTTCCGCATCAATACGGTTTGATCTCAGTACAATCACCAAACGTGTTGGGTTTTGATGATCGGATTCATCACGTAAATCACTCACCAAAGGTAGTTTTTTGGCTTGCATCTGATCTGCAATCTGAGTAATGACCTTTGAACCTGAAACTTGATAAGGAAGTTCCGTAATGACAATTTCATTTTTTTCAATATGATAGATTGCCCGCGTTCTGTAACTTCCCCGCCCTGTCGTTTGAAGCTTAAGTAATTCTTCACGCGAGGTAATAATTTCTGCTTTGGTTGGCAAATCAGGTGCAGGAATATATTCTGCAACTTTTTCATCGGTTAAATTAGGGTTTCGAATTAAAGCAATTGTGCCTTTCACCACTTCACGCAAGTTATGCGGTGGAATATCAGTCGCCATCCCAACAGCAATACCCGTTGTACCATTCAGCAAAATATTCGGTACACGCGCAGGTAAATTGACTGGTTCTTTCATTGAACCATCAAAGTTATCCTGCCAATCACAAGTTCCCTGCCCTAATTCAGACAGTAACAAATCGCTATAAGATGAAAGTTTAGCTTCGGTATAACGCATTGCAGCGAAAGACTTAGGGTCATCTGGTGACCCCCAGTTGCCTTGACCTTCAATAAATGGATAACGATAGCTGAATGGCTGAGCCATCAGCACCATCGCTTCATAACAAGCAGAATCACCATGAGGATGATATTTACCCAGTACGTCACCGACTGTACGTGCAGATTTCTTTGGCTTACCACTAGGCTTTAATCCCAACTCGCTCATCGCATAGACGATACGGCGCTGTACGGGTTTTAAACCATCACTGATATGAGGTAATGCACGATCCATGATCACGTACATGGCATAGTTCAGGTAAGCTTGTTCAGTAAATTCTGCTACGGAACGGTTTTCTGTCGCATGATGCGCAAGGCTTGTCATAACAACCTTTTATCCTAATTAAATTCGTTCTAAATAAATGCTGATGTATCTACATTCTTATGCTAAGTCGCAGCGTCTGACGACACAAGCACAAGTGTACGCCACAACGACAAATTGCGTCTTTAGTTGTTTCTAATGACGTAAAATTATCCATTTTTTAAGAAATGAGCAACTTTTATTTAAATGGCTATTTTTAAATTGAGACATGCACTTTATTTCAAATACATTTTATAAATGCTGAAACTTATTGGCGTGGTTCAATTCGTGCTTTTATACAATCAATGCTTGAACTCAACAGCCCCGATCCCATATAAAAACAGCAAAGTTACAGGAACCACTAAGCTGTACGCTTCCGTCCAAGACAGCTGATCGAATACAGGACCTAACCCAATTACATTCAATGCCGAGATTTGAACACTTATGGGTAACTGTAAGAAAACAAAGTTTCCTTTGTTATCCGTCATTGGATCCAACGCAATATAAAGACAAAATGCGGTTAGCAAAAGATAGATAGTACAAAAGCTTAATCCTATTTTACTTTTCATTATTTTGCCCTCGATACTGTTTTATTTCATCATTTCGCTGTGAACTGTTGTTTTTTTTAATTCGACGTTTCGAAGTTAACATGGATGATCAGCAAGATTAACCCTATACCCACCCTTCCATTCTTCTTGCTTGTTATCGTTTGTCCTGCACTTTACTTTCAATATCTTCCGTTTAACGGCTATAACCCAATCTCTTCTAAGGTCTTGCCTTTGGTTTCTTCACCCAAGACCAGTACAACAGCTGCCACTGCTAAAAGTACGGCTGTAAACATCATAAAGACTGAACTAAAACCATTGCTTGCTACCATCATATGCGTAACGACCAGTGGTGCAACAATTCCGCCAATACGCCCAATCGCGGATGCCCAACCTGAGCCAAAGGCGCGAATATTGGCTGGATATTGTTCAGGCGTATACGTATATAATACTCCCCATGCCCCCAGGTTAAAGAAAGACATTAAACACCCCCAAAACATGATCATATTGACTGAGGTGGCTTGTCCAAAGAAATACGCAGATACAGCACACAACGCAATAAAACCTGCCAGAGTCGCTTTACGCCCCAACTTTTCAACCAACCAAGCCGCAGCAACATAACCTGGAAGCTGTGCCAAAATCATGCCCAAGACATATTCAAAGGACTGCACAATGGTATAGCCCTGTTTAACCAACAAACTTGGCAACCATGTAAAAATGCCATAATAAGAATAGACAATACCAAACCAAATCAGCCACAACATCAAAGTACGGCGGGCAAAACTGCTTGACCACAGTTGGGTAAATGAAAGGTTCTGTTTCGCAGCAACAGGTTTGACTTCAATTGTGGTAATAACTTCTACACCGCATTGACGTTCAAGTTTTTGTACCAATGCATGTGCTTCATCAATACGTCCCCGATTTATCAGATAAGGAACAGATTCCGGAACTTTTTTCAGAATCATAAAGACATAAACAGCCGGCAATCCACCCACCAAAAATGCAATATGCCAACCATAATCAGGGATCACAAAATATGAAATCAGTGCTGCGACTAACCAGCCTAAACCCCAGAAACTCTCAAGCAAAACAATGAACCGACCTCGAACCTGAGCTGGGATATATTCACTGACAAGCGTCACGGCAACAGGCAATTGCCCACCTAAACCTAAACCGACAATAAAACGGAAAATCAACAACCATGTCAAATTGGGTGCAATTGCACATAAAGCTGTTGCAACGCTATAAGTTACCAAGGTTATGGCGAATACGGTTCTTCGCCCCATCCGATCAGCCAAAGCACCTGAAAAGACAGCACCAATCGCCATACCGACAAAGCCGATCGAAACCACCCAACCCTTTTCCGCAGGTGTCATCTGCCACTCTTCTGCCATCTTGGTCAAAATAAATGAAATCAGACCTGTATCCATCGCGTCGAACATCCATCCCAGTCCGATCACCCACAGCAAAGTATAGTGAAACTTTCCAATGGGTAGACGTTGTACACGTGATACTAAATCCATAATAATGTCTCGAATAAGGTGAAAATTATCATGCGGCGAGCACAATCGGGATGTTGATTTGAATTATTATCGGTCGCCCCTTTGACTAACAAAGACAAATTACGGGTCAAAGCAACAGCAATCTACTTGCTGTTGCTCATCTCTGAATTATGGAAGCTCAAATATGTGGTCGTTCATCAAGTTTGATTAAACCACGCCATTTTCTGGAATTCAGCTTTCATCTTTAGAGGATGCCGATTGCTCATCATCATCTTTATAAATGAATTTTGGCATTTCTAAACCAAAATAAATGGCAATACAACGTAGCGCAAAACCAAAAACCAATGTCGAAATTACAGTGATTTCCAACGATAAACCAAAGTCTATACAGAACCAGTAGAAAATAACAGCGACAAAGGAAATTGAGGCATACAACTCTCGACGGAATACCAATGGAACATCATTACATAAAATATCCCGTAAAATACCACCTGACACACCTGTCAGAACACCAGCAACTGCCGAAACAACAAAACCATGTCCCATCTGCAATGCAATCTGACAGCCAATAATGGTAAAACCAATTAAGCCCAGCGCGTCTAACAACAGGAAAATAGAATGTAAATGCTTCATCCATTTGGCGATAAGAATTGTAACAAAAGCTGCACAGCATGTGAGTACAAGATATTCAGGATGTTTCACCCAAGTCAGCGGATAATGTCCCAACAAGACATCACGGACCGAGCCACCGCCGAGTGCGGTTACACAGGCAATCAGCACCACACCAAACCAGTCCATACTACGTCGTCCTGCTGACAACGCCCCCGTCATGGCTTCGGCTGTAATTGCAATAATATAAATAATGGTGAGTAACATTGCCCTTCATCCACTGATGGGTAAAAGATGCGCGCTATTTTAAGTCAAAACGAGCTAAAATCTACAAGTATTGCGCACAACATTGCTTAAATTTTTTGGTTGATCCACAAATACAAGGCTGTTTCATTGTAACCTGCTGATCTGTGGTTGGATCTAAAAAATACCACTGACCTGCATGATAGGCAAAATGTGAAATTTCATGATGAACCTGTGCCTGCTGACCGTCATGAAAATACGCTTTGAATTCAACCTGTGCATGATTTTTATCGAGCTTTTCGTTGGCTTGAATCACATCCAACTTTAACCATTGATTCGACTTGCTCCATTCCGCAATAGCCTGTACATCCAATGCCTGCTGCTGCCCCACTGCAGTAGTTGCCACAATATAAGTGATCTCCTGTTTGGCAAATGCACTATAGCGAGACCTCATTAATTGCTCAGCTGTCAGGGCTTTTTTTTGCCCCGAATGCAAGGGCTGACAACACTGACTATATTGTGCAGAACCACATGGACAAGATTGACTGGACATGAAAAAACTCAACATCGAAACAGACTTAAATGATAATGCAAGCCCGCTTGAAATCGAAATTTATTCTTTGAATCAAGATATGCCAGTCGCAGTATCCTCTTCATTCAGATCCCAGAAGCATTCATCTGCATAGACCCTTTCTTCATTCTCATTTTTGAATTGCGCAGTTGCTCACTCTTTCACCTTGGTTATTTTGAATCAAGCTGATTGTTGATCAATCGTAGACGGGTTGCTGAGTTCAGACATTTCTTTAAAACGAATCAAGGCTACTTTTTATAAGAGAAAATAAAAAAGCCAGTTTTCAACTGGCTTTTTTCAATGTCACTGGATAAAACACCGCTTATTCTGAATCTTTAGATTGTGACAATGCCACAATATGGACTTTTTCAATCTTGTGACCATCCATCGTCACCACTTCAAACTCATAACCATCTGCTTGTAGTTTCTGACCATTTTCGGGCAAACGACCAAGATGGAACAAGATATAACCCGAAAGCGTTGAATATTGCTCGGATTCATCGACCAGGTCTCGACCTAGCAGCAATGAAACATGGCGAATATCGGTTGAACCTTCCAACATCAATGAGCCATCTTCCAAACTTTCAGCAGCAGCTTCCAACTCATCTTCATCTGGGAATTCACCTGCAATCGCTTCAAGTACATCAATCGGTGTGGCAATCCCCTCAATTGAACCATATTCGTTGAGCACAATCGCCATCTGCAATGGTGCCTGACGAAGTTGTTCCATCACCATCAACACTTGTGCATTTTCATGAACAATGACGGGTTCACGTAAATGTTTGTCAAAATTTAAAACACCTGTTTCAATATAATCATTGAGCACTTTATGGGTAAGCACAATTCCTGCAATATTGTCTAATTCACCATGTGCCAAGATCAGTCTTGAGTGCGACATCGCCATTAAATTTTCTTTGATGGTGGCTTCATCTTCATCCAAATCCAACCATTCCAATTCAGGTCGTGGCGTCATCACAGATTTCACCGGACGTTCAGACAACCCCAACACGCCCTGTACCATGACGCTATGGTAGGCACCATTTTCATCATCAAAAATTTCATCGGCTAAAGCTTGAGTGGCAATTACATCATCTACTTTACCATTTTGACTTTCTGCACTTTTCCCGCCTAACATTTTCAGCACCGCTGAAGCCGTACGGAAACGCAGATCGGTGGTAGTCACCATCTTCTCTTGATTTTTACGCATGGTTTGGTTCATGAATTCAATCAATACAGAGAAACCAATCGCAGCATAGAGGTAGCCTTTCGGAATATGATAGCCAAAGCCTTCAACGATCAGCGAGAAACCAATCATCATCAGGAAGCCCAGACATAAAATGACGACCGTTGGATGTTTGTTAACAAAGTCCATCAAAGGTTTAGATGCCCACAACATAATCCCGACAGCAATCACTACAGCGATCATCATCACGGAGAGCTCTTTCACCATACCTACAGCAGTAATCACACTGTCTAAGGAGAATACGGCGTCTAGAATGACAATCTGAACAATCACCATCCAAAAAGCCGCATGAACAGGATTTTCTTCTTTTAAATCCTGCCCGCCTTCCAGACGTTCATGTAGTTCCATTGTGCCTTTGAAGAGCAGGAATACCCCACCAAACAACAGAATCAGGTCACGCCCAGAGAAAGGATGATCAAAAATATGGAACAACGGTGCGGTGAGCGTAACCACCCATGCAATGGAGGCCAATAACACCATACGCATACACAGCGCGAGCAATAAACCTAAAATTCGTGCTTTATTGCGTTGTTCAGGAGGAAGCTTTTCTGCCAAAATTGCAATAAAGACGAGGTTATCAATACCTAAAACTATTTCCAAAACAACCAAAGTCGCCAGACCAACCCACGCCGAAGGATCGGACATCCATTCAAGTATCATTGATCTTGCTCCATTGCAGATGTGCAATTGATATTGTCAGCATTTGATAACTGTAAATTTCGAAACTGAGAAGAAAACTTTAGTTTATTTTGAAATATTTTTTTGTCTAAAGATTGTGCATTTTCGGAGCGACTACAACCACTACCCATGATGATTCATTTGTTGATAAACAGGCTTCAATTATAGGCAGTTTTGATAAAAATTTCATCTTATTTGTATGGGTTTTTATTTGCCTCAATGATGGATTGTAAATCACTTTATTGTTGTAGCATTGGAGATCGGTGATTTTTTCCGATTTGATCACTGCTACATCAAAAGCAACCCTTTAACGATACAAAACATTGCAAAAGTGCCTACAACACAACATGTTTTTGTCATATTTCTTGCTTAAGGTAGTCGAAATACATAAGAACATGATAAGTTAAGGTGAAAAAATAAATGATGAATAGTGTATTTTCTGTAATGATAAATGAACCGTTAGAATTAGATCAGCAAACTCCTAAAGCAACTCAATGTTTAATTGCACTGTATTGTGGCTCCCGACCTGGAAATAATCCGACTTATAGAGAAAAAGCCATTCAATTGGCTCAAGGCATAGCCGAACATGGTTTTGGCATTGTCTATGGTGGTGCCAGTATTGGTTTGATGGGCCAAGTTGCAGATACCGTAACTGAGCACGGCGGTGATGTGGTGGGGGTAATCCCTGAATTTATGCTGGATTATGAAATTGCACATAATCAACTGACGGAACTGCATATTGTACAAAGTATGCATGAACGAAAAGCCATGATGGCAGATCGTGCAAGCGCCTTTGTGGCACTTCCGGGTGGTTTTGGAACCTTTGAAGAAATCTTAGAAGTCGCCACATGGGGACAACTCAACCAACATCAAAAACCCATGATGCTGTATAACGTGAATGGCTTTTACGACCATTTGATTGCTCAATTAGATCATGCTGTGCTTGAGGGCTTTTTACCGCCACAGCATCGTGCCAAACTGATTGTGTGCAACCATGCTGATCAAATCTACAATGCAATTAAAAACTTAGAAGCACCGAAGCAATTCGTAGTCTAAATTTTACATCGTCAGGATATTGAATGAATAAGAGGAGCTTACAAAGCTCCTCTTATTCAGCCTGATCAAATTCAACTTTTGATCAAGCTGAACAGCTTGAATCAATCACATGAATACAGATGAAAATCCTTCAAATCAGAATCCCGCATTGACGTTACTGGTGAAATATTTGCCATCCGTAAATCAACCCTGCGGCAGCCACAATCCAGCATAATGTGGCAATGCCAAAACAAGACCACATGGAAAGTTTTGTTGCCAATAAATAAACCACCAACAAATAAATAAAATAAGGAACGAGTGACCATATTCCAAATAAAGCGGTTTGTTTTAGTGCTTCTGCGCCTTGTTCTTGCAACACAATCACATGTGCAATCAAGGCAAAGGTCGGAAACAGCGGAACCAGGCCCGCAATATAAAATGCCTTGCTTTTTGAAAGAATTGAAATCAGTAAAACGACTGCCGCACCGATACTGCATTTCAAAAATAAAGACAACATTGAGTACCACTCAAACAAAATAGCCGATCTGCGCAAGATTTTACGCCAACATCATCCATTTGAAATCTAAAAAATCAGCTTTTTCATCCAAACTCAGCACAATGTTGAATTAAAATGCACGTTTCAATTTGCCACGATGAATAAAAGCAAAAAAAGCCATTACTGCCAATGCACCCAGGAAAAAAATGAATTTAATTTCACTTCGATTCAAATGGTATTCAGATTTATTGGTCTCCGTCTGGGTAAAATCTGCTTGTACAGGAGGGATAGTTGCCGTCAGATCAGAGCGCCTGCTATTTTTAAAATTTAATTCAGTCAGCGCAGCTGGTTTTTCACCTTTCCCGACTAAAACGTAGGCAGCAACAACATCAAAATCAACTGCATTTTGAATGCCAAATTTGACTTTAATTGGTTCATAGGTATTGTATTCAGGAATCCAATCATTCAGCTGACTATAAATACGAATTGTATCGGTATTTTCTAATTTTGGGTCTTGAATCAGTTGAACAACGCTTTCATCCAACAAAGTGGTTAACGCTTTAAATTGGTGAAATGAATACTGATGGGTTTGCGTGAGTTGTTCTGCGATCAGGGTCTGTTGTGTGGAATGTTCGCTTGGCTTCGCTTTGTTTAATAAGCCCTGATTTTGCAGTATGAAATCTGCCTTTGAAGTCAATCCAGGGTAGTTCTGACGCCCAATCAGATATACAGCTGTCCAAATCTGATCACCAGGTTGAACATCTTCTAATTCCAATTCATACAGTTGATTCGGTTTAAGCTGTAAAACTTGGTCAAACAGGACCGGCGTAGCATCTTCTGCAAAAACATTGCACGAAAATACCAAACAAAGGACACATATTAATTTATGTATGTTCATTTTTAAGCCCCTGTAAATGCGATCCACATCACACATGTTACAGTAAAAATAATAACCAATCTCAGAATAATTGTCTTACAATCTCAGTTTCTAGATAAATGGTTTTTCAGCCAATTCAGTTGTCTTAAGCAAACGCTCAAAACAGCCCCATCCGTTTGGTCAAAAATGCAGACTAAATTTTTGATGGGTAAAATTGGTTGTTTCATAAACAGTTCATTTTAAATAAATTATATTGTCATATTGAAAGTATAAAAATTAGACCTTGAAAATAAATCATAATCAGCCTAATGCTATGAATCTTATTGTTTTATATAAAACATTGATTGTCATAACTTTTTAAAAATGGTCAGTTAGATGACACAATTTGTCGCTTAAAAACTATTTTTTACAGCTTGAACAAAATTAAATCGCTATCATATAGCACTTTAATTCGCATAATTTCGAGAAAGTTTTATGAGTCAAAGTCATATCCGTATTCGAGGCGCACGCACCCATAATTTAAAAAATGTGTCACTCGATATTCCACGTGACAAGTTTGTGGTGATCACGGGACTTTCAGGCTCAGGAAAATCCTCACTGGCTTTTGATACCTTATATGCTGAAGGTCAACGTCGTTATGTTGAATCCCTCTCTGCCTATGCACGTCAATTCCTTTCACAAATGGAAAAGCCTGAAGTTGATTCGATTGAAGGTTTAAGCCCTGCCATTGCCATTGAACAAAAGTCGACCAGCCATAATCCGCGTTCAACAGTCGGAACCATCACTGAGATTTACGACTATTTACGTCTACTCTATGCACGTGTAGGGACACCCTATTGCCCTGAACATGACTTACCGATGGTTGCACAAACTGTTTCTGAAATGGTGGATGCAGTAAAAGCCTTGGAAGAAGGTACTGCGTTAATGCTACTTGCGCCTGTGGTTCGTGAGCGTAAAGGAGAATATACCAACCTCTTTGAACAATTGCAGAGTCAAGGTTTTGTCCGTGCGCGTGTAGATGGTGAAGTTATTGATATTGATACTCCACCTGAGCTGGATAAAAAGAAAAAACACACCATCGAAGTGGTGGTAGATCGTTTTAAAGTACGTGATGATTTGGGCAACCGTATTGCAGAAAGCTTTGAAACAGCACTGCGTCTAGGCGGTGACATTGCAATTTTATCGTGGATGAGTGGTGAACAACCTGATCGTGTATTTTCCGCCAAGCACTCATGTCCTGAATGTGATCGTGCAGTAGCAGAACTCGAACCCCGCCTGTTTTCGTTCAATAATCCTTTTGGTGCCTGTCCTGTCTGCGATGGCTTAGGAACACGTAGCCACTTTAGTGCTGAAAAATTAATTCCTAGCCCAGATGTCTCGATTAGCCAAGGTGCGATACGTGGCTGGGATAGACAACGCCCCTACTACTACAGCATGATTCAAAAAGTTGCAGATCATTTTGGTTTCTCTCTGGACACTCCTTGGAATGAGCTGGATGCAGAGACCAAAAAGAAATTTCTATATGGAACAGGCAAGGAAAAAGTTGATTTAAGCTATATCGATGAACGTGGGCGTAAACACAATCGCGTGCAACCTTTTGAAGGAATTTTGCCACATTTAGAGCGTCGCTATCGAGAAACTGAATCGAATTATGTGCGTGATGATTTGGCACAATATTTATCAAATGCTGCTTGTGATGCTTGTGGTGGCTCACGTTTAAATGAAATTTCGCGCCATGTTCGCGTTAAAGATAAAACCATTGCTGAAATTACCAAAATGTCGATTGGTGATGCAGAGAGTTATTATCAAGATTTAAACCTTGAAGGTGCAAAAGGTGAAATCGCAGATAAAATTTTTAAAGAAATTCGTGAGCGCTTACATTTTCTTGTTTCCGTTGGTTTAAATTATTTAAGCCTTTCACGTTCTGCCGAGACCCTTTCTGGAGGTGAAGCACAGCGTATTCGCCTTGCTTCACAAATTGGTGCAGGCTTAATGGGCGTGATGTACGTTTTAGATGAGCCGTCTATTGGTTTACATCAACGTGATAATGACCGTTTGCTTGAGACATTGGTTCGCTTACGTGATCTGGGCAATACGGTATTGGTGGTTGAACATGATGAAGATGCTATTCGGGCAGCTGATCATATTATTGATATTGGTCCAGGTGCTGGCGTACATGGTGGACATGTTATTGCCGAAGGAACTTATGACGAGTTGGCAGGCAATGAAAATTCTTTAACAGGTAAATACTTATCTGGAAAATTAAAAATCGAAGTGCCTAAACAACGTGTAACTCCGCCAAAACCTGAAGAGCAAATTAAACTGATGGGCGCAGCAGGTCATAATCTTAAAAATGTTGATCTGACGATTCCTTTGGGTGTGATGACGTGTGTGACAGGGGTTTCAGGTTCAGGTAAATCCACACTGATCAACCGTACGCTATTGCCTTTGGCTGCAACTCAACTGAATGGTGCAACCACCTTAACGGCGGAGAAGTTTGACTCCATTGACGGCTTGCAATTCCTCGATAAAGTGGTAGATATTGATCAAAGCCCGATTGGACGCACACCTCGATCCAATCCAGCAACCTATACAGGTTTATTCACTCCGATTCGTGAATTGTTTGCCCAAACCCCTGAAGCCAAAGCGCGTGGTTATGCCGCAGGTCGTTTCTCTTTTAACGTCAAAGGTGGTCGCTGTGAAGCCTGTGAAGGTGATGGCATGATCAAAGTAGCCATGCACTTCTTGCCTGATATGTATGTACCTTGTGATGCCTGTCATGGTCAACGTTATAATCGTGAAACATTGGAAGTAGGTTATAAAGGTAAAAATATTTCAGATGTGTTGGAAATGACGGTTGAAGATGCAATGCATTTCTTTGATGCGATTCCTGTGATTCACCGTCGCTTAGAAACCTTAAATCAAGTCGGTTTGGGCTATATCCGTTTAGGTCAGTCAGCAACTACCTTGTCGGGTGGCGAAGCACAACGTGTTAAATTGGCACGTGAACTCGCCAAACGAGATACAGGTAAAACCTTGTACGTGCTTGATGAACCCACCACAGGCTTGCATTTCCATGACATTGCCAAACTTTTAGACATCCTGCATGAGCTGCGTAATAAGGGCAATACTATTGTGGTCATTGAGCATAATCTGGACGTGATTAAAACTGCGGACTGGGTGATTGACTTAGGTCCTGAAGGTGGTTCAGGTGGCGGTCAAATTATTGCTGAAGGCACACCAGAAGATGTGGTTAAATCGAAAGTTTCACATACAGCGAAATTCTTAAAACCGCTGTTAAAGTAAGTGGCTCCCTCTTGTCCTCCCTCCTTTAAATAAGGAGGGAGTTTCTCTTTTTATACCACAGGGCTTGGAGAGAGATTAATCATCTCATCTTGAAATTAAATAATTCATATAATTTTTATAAAACTCAGATTCCTGCCCTTTCTCTTCATATATTCTGATCTGCCCCTAATGCGTCGCGAAATGATCTTTTAACACAATTCTATTTGTCATCTAATTTATCTGTATAAATCGGGGATCAAAGAACGTGTATCTCAAATAGCCATGCCTGATTGTACTATCCTACGACTTTATTGCGACCTTGTGCTTTTGCCTTAAATAAAGATGCATCCGCTTGAGCAAACAAATCTTCCCAATTCTTCGCTCCAGTTGCCACGCCAATACTCACGGAAACATTCAAGTGATCTGTTGAAGACGCATGATTAAATTTTAATTGTGAAACATCTGCCAGAATACTTTCAGCAATTTGCAACGCCCAATCCCACTCCACCTGATCAATTAAAATCAAAAACTCGTCACCGCCAAAACGGACAATTAAATTAGACTGAGCAATATTGGCTTTTAGGCATTGAGCAATTTCAACAATGACGGAATCGCCTAAGATATGCCCAAATTGATCATTTACATATTTAAAGTTATCAATATCCACCATAATGAGAGTAAGTTTTTCAAAACGTTCTGTTTGATGGGCAATATTTTTTAAATAATCTTCTAATGCCAGGCGATTAGAAACTCCGGTTAAAATGTCGGTATTTGCACTGTTTTGTAATTGAAATTCAAAGGCATCACGCTGTTTTAACATCTCTTTTAATTTATCAATCGCATCTGTCAATGTATGCACTTCTTTGTTTTGCACAGAAACAGCACCCATATAATCTCGCTCTTGGACCTGTGCTAACTCTAAAATCATGTTTCTGGCATAGATCAAAGGTTCAAAGAGTTTCTTTCTGGTATATACCATGGTAAACATTGCCACAGCCAATGACAGAAGCGAGATAAATAAGTTGATCAAAAACTGCCGTTGCTCCGACTCCATTTGTGCTTGAGCACTCAAGGCGTGTGTTTCCAATAGATATTTTTGTAAGTCGATCACTGAATTGAATTTTCCAACCAATACATCCGTCAACTGATTTGCTGTTAGAAAATAAGCTTGCTGATGTGAACTTTCCTCAATCAGACGATTGACTGTCGGTAATCCTTGATCAATAAATTGGCTTTTTACTTGGGCATATAGATGTAGATAAACTGGTGTTTTTAAATTCTCCATCTGCATGGTATCTATTAAACGCCATAAGTATTTTACTTGTTCTTGGGTTTGTAGTGAACGCGCTTTGTTATATTCAGGAATAGGTTCAGAAAAACTCAGAGGCGCCATAATATTAGAAGCCACACGTCCTGATTGATCACGTAAATCAGCCAAGATCAAAACGATAGATGCATAGTCCGTCACATCACTATTTATTTTTTTGGAGTCATTGATTAATCGCTGTAACATGGCTCTACCACTGTCCCATGCAGCAAACATACCTTGAATTGCTTGATCCATTTGAACAGAGGTCCGTTCTTTTACAGGTAGTGCCAAATAGGCATCTACCTGCCCCCGTGCAACAGCTAAATCATGCCTTAATTGTACATCCACCTGATTCGCTAAAACATCGAAGCCCGTCTGTTTTAAAGATTCGACGGTTAGATCAATCTGCCGATCCACCCCCTTACGATAATCTCGCAAAGCTTTCATATTTTCAGAAAAATCTTGTGCTGAACTCGACATCGCCTTATTGGTCGGCGCTCTTTCTCGAGATATTTTATTGGATGTTTCTGCAAATATTTGTAGGGTTTGAATATCGACCAGAATTCTCTTTGAACGAACGTATTCTTGATAATTACTGATAATTTGAGGAACAGCGATCAATAAAACGGACAAAATGATGACTGACATGAGGATAAGCAAACGGGTGCTTATTTGTTCTGATCGGAGTTCCTGCACCATCGTCATGACCCTATGGGAAGTAATGTCGAATGAATCTAAAAAATTTGGCTATATTATAGGGCATCTGAAGCGATTCCACCCAAGTATTTAAACCTCAGTTTACTTGCCGCATTCGACATACTATCGTTTTTATAGATAAGTTATATTGAAAATTAACATTTTACATATAAATAGAATATCCATAAAATATAAAAATCAAGTGAATTATCACATTTTGAAAATATTCCCTTTTCAATGCCCAGTTACCCCCAATAAACTGGGCATTTTTTTATCCCTTGCATTTATCTTAGATAAAAAAACAGACCCAATTTATCCAAAACACTCAAGGTTAATTGTTTACGTTCATTTGGATCATCACCTGTCTGCATGTTCATATTTAATGCAAATGCAGTCACCTTCCCATCAGGCTGTTCAACCCACCCTGTATACCAGCCTACTTGAGGTTCAACATCCATTCCCCAACCACTTTTAGCATACAGTTTAGTGTCACCACGTCTCTCGATATAAAGCATATCTTTGACTTGTTGCTGTACGGTTTGATCAAAAGCCAACTGCTGTTGAGCCAGTTGATAGGCAAATTTGGCTTCTTGTTCAGGGCTAATTTTTAAAGGACCGACCAACCAGAAATTATCAACCTGCTGACCGATATTCATATTGCCAAAACCTACACGCTTAACTTCTTTACGCATAAGATCTAAGCCAATACGTCGAGCAAGCTCTTGATATATGGGAACAGCAGAAGCTTGCATCGCTTCTGCCAAAGTCATATCTTTTTCCCATGCTGAAAAAGCGCGCTTTTCGCCATTCCACTGAAATACTTCAGTGTTGGTCACCTTGGCATTTTGCAAACCTATTAAAGCATTCAGCATCTTAAATGTGGATGCAGGGATATATCCTGTCTTTGCTCGATTTAGATCATTACCATAACTTTTTAGATGAATCCCATCATAAGTGACAAACACAGCCTGAGTTTGTGCTTGATTAAACAATAAAGGAATTTCACTTTCTCGTTCTGATAGGACTGGACGTTGCAGTTTTGAATCATAAACGCAACCTGAAAATACCAAACTACTGAGAATGACCCAAAACAAACCCTTCATTTTAAACTTCATGATATTGATAACCTTAAGTACCACTCTAACATGCTGCAAAATTGAAATCGTGTAGAGGGTGAAAAATATATTGTGCCAAGAATGTAAGTAAATATTTACATGTGCCATATATTGGTGCATAATGCACCTCATTAGGGCAATAATTGAGTTTTCCTCAGCAGAAACTTTAGCTTTGCTCCAGATTTTGGCGAAAAATCCCAGTTTTCTTTGAAAATTGGGATTTTTTTTGGCAAAAACTATGCCAACATTCTATTAAAGCAGCATTATTTGCATCATAGTGGTGCATAATTTTAAACCTGCTTTGTTCAATAGTAAATTTATTGATTTTTAAACAAAAAAAAGCCCAACCTTGGGGAAAGCTGGGCATATAAACTGCGAATTTAAAAAAACTCATTGATTAGCAATGAACTTTATAGACTTATTATCCAAAATGCATCACACTTTGTAAAACCTATTAAATTGATCGGATATAGAAATATTATCGTTTTTACTAATAATTGCGCCACATTCAACATTTTTTAAAATAAAATGAATATCAGATCACATATTTAAAGCTTGCTAAACAGATTTTAATGACATTTTCTTGACATGGATTGCAAAAATACCATCGAAAATACAAATTAATAACAAAATACAATAGAAAAAACAAATAAGTGAAATTCGTGTTTTGGCATTCTTTTTTTAGTGACTATCCCTGCTCTTTAGTTTTATTTACTTGTTCTGATTAAACTTTTTTTCAGGTTGACTTGAACTTAAACAAATGTTCGTTTTTTAAACAGTGCTTTTTTTCATGTATCTGCTTTGTAAACATACGTCTTAAACATCATTGACTTAATATATTGTTACAATACAATGCCGTGTGTTTCACCAATTTCTCCTATTGGAAAAGATTATGAAAAAACTCGGTTTAGCCACTGCTCTATTATTAGCCATGACCGGCGCACAAGCATACCAATTTGAAGTTCAAGGTCAATCAGAGTATATCGATACAACTGAAAATGACAAAGACTTCACTGGTGGTCTTCAAGGTACTTTCTACTTCAAAAATGTTGACTCTTCTAAAGGTCCTTTGGCTGAAGCAGCGTTCTTAAACCAAGCTTCTAACGTATCTTTAGCGTACAACTATGGCGAATTAGATGCTGGCGTAACTGCGCACAACTATGGTGCTAAAGCTGAAGCTTATGTTCCAACACCATATGTACCTGCTTATGCAAGTGTATCTTATAGCCACACAATTCTAGACGGTAAACACGGCTTATCTAACGATCAAGGCGACCGTTTTGCTTTAGAATTAGGTGCTTTACCTACTCAAAACTTCTTGGTTGCTGTTGGTTATACAAACGTTGCTGACCAAGTTGCTTTAGATGCATTCAATGTAATGGGTAACGGCGTTGCTAAAGCAACTGCTGAAGCTGCAACAATCAACGAAGACCAAGACGCAATCACTGCACGTGCTAAATACGTTGGCGGTATTGACGGTACTAACATGTCTTTAGCTTTTGAATCAGGTATTGTTTATGGTGATGCGACTGCTTACCAATTCAAAACTGATTTCTATTTGAACCCACAATTAAGCGTTGGTGCTTCTTACGCAGCTTCTAGCTACGAAGGTACTCCAGATTCAGCTTGGGGCGCGAACGTAAACTACTTCATCACTCCTGCAATTGCAGTTGGTGCAAGCTATGTAAATGCAAACTACGAAGCGAATAAAGGTCAAGCAATCGCTTATGTTGGTGATACGCAAACTGTTGGCTTAAACGCTAAATTCCGTTTCTAAGTTCTAAGAAATCGAATGAATAAAAAAGGACTCATCAGAGTCCTTTTTTTTATTGCTCAACCTGAGTTCAATATAAAAATCTTGATAAAATATGATACTCGGAAACGTCATCCGCAACTGTCTTAGGCAGGACTACTTCTATAATGTATTGTTTCTGCGACTGATTAAATATGTTGCTGGTAGCTGACGAGTTTTGCGGTGAGCAGCAATACCGCTGTGCAAGATGGTTGCCCTTGCGGAGCTTCGCTCCTCATCCCGAAAGAAAAGTAGCGCTAGCCGCAGGCTGATCCTGAAATTGGATGAAAACTCAGTAATAATCCGCACAGTTTATATTTTTCAATAAGTTAAATAAGTGATTACGTCGAACTCACGTTACTTAAAATAAATAACTTAGCTTCTCAGTACATTTAAAAAATGCAAGTGACGTTCATATTGATCAATGATGTCCTGAATCAAGTCTTCCTGCGTCCACTCCATCACATCATAGTTTTGACCACCCTCTCTCAAGAACACTTCTGCTTGATAAAAATCATCCGTATCTTGATGCTGTTCATTCATCATAAAGCTTGGAGCAACCATTTCCCGTACCATCACTTTATAAATGAAATTCAATTCATTATGATGATCAACACTGAGTTGTACACCATCTTCCATTTCTTTGATGACGACATTTAAAGCGCGGCGCTTAAATTCATAGCGAATGCTTTCAAAAGCTTTAATCACATGAGATTGAATATATTCACGCACCTCAGCTTGGGTATGTGGATAATGCATAATCAAGCCTAGACGTTGTTGCCAGCTTCTTGGATTTTGTACAGCTCTCGGGGTAATTCTTGCAACCTGCAAAGCCTGCATTTTGGTGACATCCACCCGAAGTGCTTTCACCAAGCCCCAACATAGCAAGAGCATAATAAATGTGAATGGCAATGCACTCATCATTGTCGCAGATTGTAATGCACTAAGCCCTCCGACCATTAATAAAATAATCGAGAGTACGGCCATTAAAATGGTCCAGAACAAACGTTGCCAAGTCGGTGAATTATCAGACTTGGCTGTCAGGTAGTCTGTAACCAATGCACCAGAATCTGCCGAGGTGACAAAAAACAGAACCACCAGCAGTGTCGCGATTAGACTTGAAATTCCTGCAAATGGCAAATGAGCGAGAAACTCAAACAATGCAACTGAGGAGTCTTGTTGCACAGCAGCAATCAAACTGTCTTGCCCCTGTTGTAAAATACTGAACAATGCAGCATTACCAATGAAACCCATCCAGATCAGGGTAAAACCTGTCGGAATCAGCAACACGCCCACAATAAACTCTCGAATAGTACGTCCTTTCGAGACGCGTGCAATAAACATTCCCACAAATGGCGACCATGAAATCCACCATGCCCAATACACAATGGTCCATCCACCGATCCAACCATTGGATTGATAGGCATATAGATTAAAGGTCATGGTGAATAAATTGGAAATGTACTGTCCCGCATTTTGAATGGTGGCCTGTAAAATATAAATACTTGAACTGGCTAGAAAAATAAAGCCAAGCAATAGCAAAGCCAGAACGAGATTCAGCTCGGAAAGTCTTTTGATTCCTTTATCCAAGCCTAAAAACACGGACAATGAAGCAAGTGTACTGACAATGATGATCAATATAATTTGCGTGGTAATATTACTTTCCCAGCCGAATAAATAATTCAAGCCAGAATTAATTTGGGTGACCCCAAAGCCTAAAGTCGTGGCTACACCAAATACTGTACCAATGGTAGCAAAAGTATCTACTGCATCTCCAAGCGGTCCATAAATTCTTCGCCCAATAATTGGATATAAACCTGAACGGACTTTGAGCGGCAAATTATAACGGAAAGCAAAATAAGCCAGCGTTAAACCAACAACAGCATAAATCGCCCAAGCATGTAGCCCCCAATGAAAGAAAGTAATTCTCATCGCTTGTTGCGCAGCGTCAATACTTTGAGGATCTCCCGTAGGTGGATTGACATAATGCATGACTGGTTCAGCCACACTAAAGAACATTAAACCGATTCCCATCCCTGCAGTAAACAGCATGGCAAACCATGATCCATTACTATATTCAGGTTGGCTGTGGTCAGGTCCAAGTTTAATTTTGCCCATGTCAGAAAAGGCAATAAAGATCAGCACGATTAAAAATATTGCCACTGACAGCACATAGAACCAACTAAATGAATCCGTGATCCATTTATTCATCTCTTTGGTCATCAGTTCAAAGGCATTTGGTGCAAAGATAACAATCGCTAAAAAAAGCGCAATTATTCCAACAGTGCTCAAGAAAACATTTGGATTGATATTATCAAACCAAGTGATTTTTTTGGAAGGCATATTTCCCCCAGGTTTTTATATTCAATGGACAGACCTTTTAAGGTCAAAAAAGGCATTCACTGTAGTGAAAAAAGACGAATCCTGTAGAACAGCAATTAGATTCAATTCACATTATAATTTAAATTAATATTTTCAACAATTTAGTAAATGTAACAAGATAGTTTTCACGTTATTTAGGTTTTTTTTCAATATATTGCAGTGCAATCATGCGTGAAACGATCAATGCAAAATACATCACACCACAAAACATTTGCAACATCGAAATCACCCGTGCCGCAGGTGCAACAGGAATTAAATCTGATAATCCTGTTGCCGACTGTAAACTGAAACTAATAAATAATAAATCAAGCCAAGATTGATAATCCGCAACATGGTTTGGGTTTTGAAAACTTTGCGGAACCAATAACTGGCAAATACTATAGAGAAAAGCAAAGCCCCAGGCGATCAGGGTAAAAACGGCTCCGGCAGCAAACAACTCATCTTTGGTGAGATAACGGTCTGCAAACATATAGCGAATCAAGCCATAAGCTGCACAGAAATAAGCGGCGGCTTCAAGAGCGTGGGCAAAAATTTGCAATGTCACCGAATGAAAACCAAGCAGCATTAGAAATGATAACGAGAAAGCACCCAACACAAAACTCAGCCCCAACACTGTAAAAGTGGGCGTTTGTCGAATGACTTTGGCAATAATCAATAATGCAGAGACACCCAATAACCAGGTCAGAATTTGATAGCTTCTACTGGCATTGGTGTACACAGACAAAACCAAAATCAGCAATTGCACCAACAATAGCCATGCCGATGGCAGTTGCTTGAAACCTTTCCAGAATTCGATGAATGATTGCATAAATAATTTCTGGTTATTGTTTTAAAACTTCAAATTAACATATTCACTCAATTTGATAAATTGTTTAAATTTGACCTTATTGTTCAATTCTTAAATTGAGGTAATTCATTCTATTTATAGCATGCTTAATCATGTACTTTTTCAAGCTTTATCACGGCTCTAAATTATTCAAATGCTGAATCCTGTTATAAAAGCCAAATAAGGGCTTTCATATTGAAAACCCAAAAAAAACACCTTCGAAAAGGTGTTTTTTGATTGCCTCGGAATCAATTAGTGATCCGAAGCGCCAGAGATACCGATACCAGTTTGTGAGCGTACGAACTGCGCATCAAATGCTTTGCGTTCAGCTTGCGCACGTGCTGATTTATCAGTCACAGAGAACAACCAGCAGCAAATGAATGCTAACGGCATAGCGAAGATTGCAGGACCGTTGAATGAGTTGATTGGGGTATCAGAAATTTTTAATGTATCCACCCAAACAGCTTTAGATAAGATAATCAAAGTCACTGCGGTTACAAGTCCAACCACACCACCGATTACGGCACCGCGTGTAGTTAAGCCTTTCCAGAACATTGAAAGTACCAAGACGGGGAAGTTTGCACACGCTGCAACAGAGAATGCCAAACCAACCATGAATGCAACGTTTTGTTTTTCGAACAAAATACCCAAGATCATCGCGAAAATTGCTAGACCTAAAGTTGCGATCTTAGACATACGTAATTCAGACTCAGGTGTAGTTTGACCTTTTTTGATTACGTTTGCATATAAGTCATGTGAAATTGCAGAAGCACCTGAAAGTGTCAAACCTGCTACAACTGCAAGAATAGTTGCGAACGCCACTGCTGAAATGAAGCCCATGAACAGATCGCCACCTACTGCATCTGCAAGGTGAACTGCAGCCATGTTGTTACCGCCAACCAATTCTAGTTTGCCAGTCACAGCCATTTTTGCAACATCAATGAATTGCGGGTTATTAGATACGAAAAGGATCGCACCGAAACCGATAATGAAGGTTAATAAGTAGAAGTAACCAATGAAACCTGTTGCCACAACAACTGATTTACGTGCTTCTTTCGCATCTTTAACAGTAAAGAAACGCATCAAGATATGTGGTAAACCTGCTGTACCAAACATTAATGCTAAACCAAGCGACAATGCATCGAGTGGATTTTTCGCCAAGCTGCCTGGCCCCATAATCTTAGTTGCATCTTCAATACTTACATCATGTACTTTTGCAAATACATCGATAGATTGTTTAAACATTTCAGAGAAGCTGTAGCCTACTGAATGCATCACCATGAACGCCATGAATGTTGCACCTGAAAGCAACATAACTGCTTTAATGATCTGTACCCAAGTGGTTGCCAACATCCCACCGAAGATCACATAAGCCATCATAAGTAGGCCAACAATCACCACAGCAATGTTATAGTTCAAACCAAAAAGAAGTTTGATCAGCTGTCCTGCGCCCACCATCTGTGCAATCAAATAGAATGCAACAACGACCAATGAACTCACCGCTGCAAGTGTACGTACTGGCTTTTCTTCTAAGCGGAATGAAACCACATCAGAAAGGTTATATTTACCCAAATTACGTAAACGTTCAGCAACCAGGAACAATACAACTGGCCAGCCGACCATGAAACCTAGTGAATAAAGCAGGCCATCAAAACCTGAGCTAAACACCATTGCAGAAATACCCAAGAACGATGCTGCGGACATATAGTCACCGGCAATCGCCAAACCATTTTGGAAACCTGAGATACCACCGCCAGCGGTATAGAAGTCTGCTGTATTGGTGGTTTGTTTGGCTGCCCATTTGGTGATGAACAAGGTAAGACCAACGAAAATTGCGAACATGATGATTGCATGCCAGTTGGTCGCTTGTTGCTGAGCTTCACCTAAATCTGGACCCGCTTGTGCAACAGTAGAAAGCAGTACAGTAGATGCAAGTGCTGCTTTAGTCTTTAAAGAGTTCCATTTCATCTTAGTGAAGTCCTTTTTCATGAGCAATTGCTTCTACTTCTCTCATTGCATCTTCGTTTAATTGATCCAATTTATTGTTGGCAATATATGAATACACACCACACAATACGAAAGATAAAACAATAATGCCTAGACCTAAAGGAATACCCCAAGTGGTAACTCCACCACTAAATGAAGTCATCAAAAATTCTTTGTTGTAGCCGACTAAAAGCATAAATCCAACATAAACGAACAACATAATTGCAGTTAATGTCCAGCTCAATTTACTTTTTTTAGCAACCATTTCTTTGAATTTTGGATTTTGTAGAATCGCCTCTACTTGTCTCTCATCCATAACCATGCTCCTTGATAAGCGACCAGAACCCTGGTTGCTTTTTTTAATCTTTTTTTACATGGTCAAAATTAACAATATTGTGGGGTTCTCGTAACTTAGACTTTGGTCGTTAAATTTTGAGCAAAATAAACGAGTCCGTTCGTGGATGCGTTATGATAGGCGTAGATTTTTATACTGTAGTCCTTATGAACAGTTGGTTAATTATAGGGGTTTTAGCCCTTTACATCTTCATTCTCTTCGTCTGTGCCTTCTTTGGGGAGAAGCATGCCAGCCGATTAAGCACTCGCGGTAGGATGCTTCTCTTTAGTCTAACATTGGGTGTCTATTGTTCATCCTGGACTTTTTATGGCGCAACAGGAGCAGCAGTAAGAGAAGGTATTATTTTCCTCCCGATTTATTTAGGACCTTTATTATTTGTCTGGTTGGGTTATGACATTTGGCGTCGCTTAGGTCGTGTGCGGCAACATCATGCCATTTCATCGATTGCCGACTTTGTCGCTGCTCGCTATGGTAAAAGTGGAACACTTGCTTCTTTAGTCACGATCTTGGCAGTGATTGCGATTATTCCTTATTTGGCTTTGCAGTTACGTGCTATTGCACTCAGTGCATCAGTCATGCTGGATCATAATACTCAAGTCGTCTCGACCACAACCAATGGTGTACTTGGACTTACTGCAGTGCTTGCAATCTTGGCGATGATGTTTGGTACTCGGCAAATCGCCAATACTGAACAGCATGGCGGTTTAATGCTTGCAGTTGCGTTTGAATCTTTTGTTAAACTGTTTGCCCTGCTCTGTGTTGCCTTCTTTTTTATTTTTGACCATCCTCAAAATATTGTACAAATTTCACATGATGTACAAAAAACATTTCATGAGGTACAACTATTTGGCGTCCCAGAAACTTTTTGGATTCAAACTTTACTGGCATCTTTAGCAATTATTTGTTTACCTCGCCAGTTTCATGTGGCTGTGGTTGAATTACGGGATGAAAAGCATATTCGAGGCGCTAGACGCTGGTTTGCCGCTTATTTAATTCTTACCATTATTGCCATTATTCCAATTGCCAGCTGGGCACTTCACGCAGCACCGAAATATTTAACCATTCCTGATGTTGCCGTACTTTCTTTACCGATTAGTTATAACCAAGACTGGTTATCTCTACTGGCATTTTTAGGGGGCTTTTCTGCATCTACAGGTATGCTTTTAGTCTCCTCTGTAGCATTATCCATCATGCTGAGCAACGACTTGATCATGCCTGCCTTATGGAAGTTTGGGATTCTTTCCCGTCATGATAAACGCTTGCCACAAGTGCTCAAGTTCACGCGTCGCGTATGTATTTTAGCGGTGATGCTACTTGGCTTTTTATTCTTCCACTTCTTTAATGATATTGACCAGCTGTCAACCTTTGGTCTTTTGGCATTCAGCGCTGTTGCACAGTTTTCCCCAGCATTGATCGGTGGTCTATATTGGCGTGGCGGGAGTCGCCAAGGAGTCTACTCTGGTTTAGTGGTGGGTTTTATCCTGTGGTCATATACCCTGTTGCTGCCAACGATTTTGCGTAGTCTCCCTGTTGAATATAGCCAATTTGCCCATCAATTTTTGATGTTTGGTCCTTTGAATATCGAATGGTTAAGACCAGAAGCATTGTTTGGTTTTGAATCATTTGCACCATTAACACATGGTGTGATTTGGGCACTCGGTTTAAACATTACCTTGTATATCTGGGTATCTCGAATTTATCGTCCAAGCATTGCAGAACAAATTCAGGCAGAAAGCTTTTTCTATTACGAAACCAAACCTTTACCTGCTCAAAATACTTCAACTGATATTAACTATTTGCACCACGATGTTGCCAAGCTCAAAGTTGGCGATTTAATCGCACTGGCTAAACGTATTACTGGAGAAGGACCTGCAACACACGCATTTCAGCAGTTCTGTGCCATGAATAATGTGGTTTTGAACGAAAATAGCAGTGCTAATGGGATGTGGTGGCGTTTTACTGAACAATATCTTGCTGGAACGATCGGTGCAGCATCCGCACGTACCTTATTAACCACCGCGATGGTAAATAACGGCTTAGCCTTGGGGCAGGTTGCCAACATTCTTGACCAAGCTTCCCAATGGCAGCGTTTTAACCAAAATCTTATCATGACCATGATCGACCATATGACCCAAGGGGTCAGTGTGGTGGATGAAAATATGTGCCTGGTGGCATGGAACAATCAATACCTCAAACTTTTTGATTATCCCAAAGATTTGGTTTATGTCGGTTGCCCAATTGCAGACTTGATTCGTTATAACGCTGAGCGTGGTGAATGTGGTCCTGGTTCTGTAGAAGAACATGTGCGCAAACGAATTCACTGGATGAAAGTGGGAAGTGCGCATGAGTTTGAACGAATCCGTAAAGATGGTCGTGTCATTCAAATGCGTGGGAATCCAATTGAAGGCGGCGGTTTCGTCACAACGTTTGCCGATATTACCGCATTCCGCGAAAATGAGGCGGTACTTGAAGCCCGTGTCTCTGATCGTACCCAACAACTGGCAGATGCGCTTGAAGAACAACAGCTTGCACGTGAACAAGCCGATAAGGCGAATATGTCAAAAAGTCGTTTTATTGCTGCTGCCAGTCATGATTTGCTACAGCCCATGCATGCCGCACGTCTATTCAGCACCGCCTTGGAACAAAGCGTTCAGTCGGATGAAGATCGTAAAACATTACAACAGCTTGATCGCGCTTTGCATGGTGCGGAAAGCATGTTATCTGCACTCTTGGATATTGCACGCTTGGAAGGTGGCTCAATTCAACCGAAACGCCAAGCCTATCCATTACATGATTTACTCAGTGATTTGGAACTGCAGTTTAAATCCATTGCTGCACAACGTGAGATCCAATTGCATGTCCATGATGCCCAATTCTGGATTGACACTGACCCTCAATGGATTCGTCGCATCATTCAAAACTTTGTCAGTAATGCCTTACGCTATACAGCACGCGGGCGTGTAGTGGTGGGAGTGCTGCGTGCTTCGCATCTTCCACAGCATATTCGTATTGGTGTTTGGGATACAGGTCCAGGGATTGCAGAAGAACAACGCATCAAACTGTTTCAGGAATTTGAGCGTTGTGGACATACTTCACCTTGGGGTGAACAGGGTCTGGGACTTGGGCTTGCAATTGTACAGCGAATGACGAGCCTGTTGGATTATCCCGTACATGTATATTCAGCGCTTGGTAAAGGCTCCTGCTTTATGATTGATGTCCCAATGGTAGAAGCACCTAAAGTTGTTGCAGCGCCAATACAAGCTGTTCCTTTAAAAGCAAAAGCATTTAAGATTTTATGTTTAGACAATGATGATACAATTTTGGAGGGCATGACTACCCTGCTGACCAAATGGGGTTATCAAGTCTTTAAAGCCACAGAACCTGAACAGGCGCTGGACATCATTCAAAGAGAAAACATTCAAGTCTGGTTAGTGGATCAGCATTTAAACAATGGCAAAATTGGGTTGGATTTCATTATTGAAAATCGTCAGGAGAATGTTCCTGCGGCATTGATTACCGCAGACTCCGATCCTGAATTACCACAACGTGTCAAAGATTTAAATGTAGTGCTTTTAAAGAAACCACTTAAACCGGCCTCACTGCGTGCATGGTTATCTGGATTGAAAATTTCAAAATAGTGCTGTCTATATGATGGATATAGAATATTCTTCTTTAATGTTTTGAAACATTTACACGCTCTAAAGCTTTGTGTTCTAGAGCGTGTGTTACATATTTTTTTAAGAGAAATAGCAATTTTTTTTAAAGATTGTGCAAAAGCATTCAAAATGCACCCAAAGACTCCCCTGTTTATTGGCGAAAGATTCCAAAGCTTTATTTTCTATGGCAAATAACATCAAAATAGTAAATATACACTTGTATAGTTGGTTACAATTTTATATTTATATGATTTTAAATAATAAAAAACTACTTTCCACCACATCTACAACTTTAGTCGTATTCCTATTGCATCTCAGATAAATCAAAAATTAATTCAAGACAAAATCGCGCTCATGTTTAGGGAAACAAAAACAGCGTTTGAATTCAATTTTAAATAGGATTTTAGCTATGAATATTTCAGAAACTGTTCCACATGGGCTACATCAAGCTCAACAATTCCATCGTCAATATGGTGTTAATGCGATCTTGCCTGAAATTGATTGGCAAGCGATTTTTAAGCATAGCAAACTTCAAGATGCTCAAATTCAAGCATTAAATACAATCTATCAAGCTGCTGTACCTTTAGCTTTACAGGTGTTTGAAGAATTAAAATTTGATGTATTTGCACCTGTTGCATTTCATCCACAAGGTTTAGGTCTGTTTGATAAACTAGCACAACAAGAAGAAAAACTGGTTCAACGCTTGGAAGATGAATGCGAGTGCTTGAATGATGAGGTTCGCCATCAAGTCTGGAGTATGTTACTTCGTGGGGGTGCTGTACTGGTATTTAAAGCGTGGCTAGGTAAAGTCAAAACTGGGGAAAACAGTTTAGACATGACCCAATTCGATGAGCTATCGGATCTACTATTCATCAAAACCTCGCCAACCACCTTGGCACAGCGATTAAAAGTAGATGCTCATGCAGACTATGATCATGTGTTCTTGATGTATGGCAATGATGTGTTCCTAGATCGTTTTAATAGTTTAGAAACAGCAGCGCTATTTGTTGACTTAGGTGTGTATGATGCTGCATTTTTAAGTTTACGTGATGATCGTGTTGCAGATTACCTCAAATCAAAAGGCTATGTCACCCATGATCAGATCGAAGATTTAAAATGTGCTTTAAACCCACTGGGTTGTCCAGATCAAGTCTCTAAACAAGATTGCTTGGCCTAATTCCTAAACTAAGAAGATAAAAAAGCCAGTCATGAGACTGGCTTTTTTAATCAGATTAAAGCATCTAATATAAAGATTTAGGCAACTTAATCTGAATGATTTCATTGTCATCTGCACGCTTTGCATTTCGTCCTGAAGAGCCCGGAAAATTATTGTCATTGAAAACCGTCACAGTATTTTTGTTTTCAATAATAATATCTTCAATTGTTTCAAATGGAAAAGCGAATGTAGTTCCTGTACCGATATCACCATCACGTGGTGCACCATATAAATTATTTGGGTTGGCAACATTCATTAAATCGACCAGATCTGAGCGTTTTACTGCTTTACCAGAATCACCAAATTCAATTTGAATCAGCTTTTTATAACCATCAAGCTTATTCTGACTCGCATCACGTTCGATAATAATGCCAGACTTGTCATCGTACATCTGGAAGTCACCAATATTGGTCGCTTTAGTATTTAAAGTGAAATAATAATAACGCCCAGTATAGGCTTTTTTCTTCACGTCAAATTGAGAAATCAGTAATTGTTGCGTGGTCTCGCCTTTTAATGGTTTCTCTAGCAATGGGTATAGATATTGTCCATCTTTAGACAATGCCATGCCTTCGAACCCACCACTTTGCTGAACCAATGGTTCCACATAGTTCATATTCATTTTGTTGAACTGATTTTGTGGTGAGCGTAATTCAGAGCCGGCTTTTAATGGATTAGGCAATGGAATGGGCGCATCCAAAAGAATTCCATCTTTATCAAAATGCAGTAAATAAGGTCCAAACTCATCACCGATCCAATATGTCCCATCCGCAGTACGCTGTATAGATTCAGGATCAAAATCAGCCCCAGTGAGCAAACGATCGGTGGTATTTTGATTGATGATATTAAAGGGAATTAATTTGTTGGGATCACGAAGTTGAACAAAGCTCATCACTTGAACTTTCGCTGTTCCAGAGGACTTGGTTCGAAAGTCAGGTTTGATCTGATATAAACGCAATAAGAAATCTGATGAATTGTCTTGAGTACCAAAGCCATTGTCTGCCATGACGATATAAGTACCGTCATTATTTTTTAAGGCGCCTGAAAAACCTTGTACTGGCTGTCCTTTAAATGGGGGAAATATACCATTTGCACCTTTGACAAAGGCACCTGAGTTTGGACCAGCAGCATAAGTTTCAACATCAAGTTTTGCAAATGAAACCAATGTCGGCACTGTAACAGATGGCTCGAACGAAAAATCGTTGTCATCATCATTACACGCTGTCAAACCCAATATACTGAAAGTTAAAAGTGAGTAGGCTAATTTTTTCATAAAGGTCTTTTTATTGATTTAAATGTCCCTTATTTAAACCAATCAGCATGACGCCTTTAAGTCAGTTCAATGACAATACGGAGTCAAGTAAATTTTATTTTGGATCAGATTTGAATATCAAATCCCAAATCAATATCACAAGCTGCTTGACCACCACGCACTCCCCAATTTTCCGTTGAGATCTCTCTTACTATAATTTTAATATGATCTTTAGGAATTCCGAATACAGAAAGGTTGTCTACAATTTTAAGATATAAATTTCTTTTTGTGTCCAACGTGCGACCAACAAAGCAATCAATGGTAATGCGAGTAAACTTTTCGGGATGAAGCTTATTCGGAGGACACAAGAAGCGATGCGGTTCATGTACGATTAAACAAATATCACAATCATCATCAGGAATTTTAAATGCACTGACTAAAGCCTTTTGAACAGCTCCAATTAATTCCACTTCTTGCTCAATGGAATATTGATATCGAACATCAATTGTCGTTGCTGGCACTTTTGTTCCCGATTTATATTATTTTAAATCGAAAGCATAACATGATTTATATAGGGCTATACCAATTAACCACATCGATTAAAGGACTTTAATATCTTCTCAACATACGAGTTCGCTCGCTCACAGATGCTTAAGATATAACAATATATTGAATTAAACAGTTTTTTTATTTCGGTAACAGTCTTAATAGTCCAGCGTTTTTTCCATCTTCCAATACCCAAATCGAACCATCATGGGCTGGATAAATAGCTCGAATCCGCTGTTTCAAGTTCAAACGCTGTACCTCACTAACTGGCTTTGACTCAGTATCGACCACAATAACTGCTTCTGAAGACAATCCACCAATGAGCGCCTTATTCGTCCATTGAGGGAACAATTGTTTTTGATAAAACATCAAACTTGATGGAGAAATTACAGGTGTCCAACTGATCTCAGGTGCTTTGAATTCAGGACGGGTGACATGATCAGGAATCTCTTTTCCTGAATAATGATTACCATTGGAAACAATGGGATAACCATAGTTCTCACCTTTATGAATCAGATTTAATTCATCACCTCCTTTAGGGCCCATTTCAACAACCCAGAGTTGATCTTTATGATCAAAAGCGATACCTAAGGGATTACGATGCCCCAAAGACCAGACTTGTTTTGCGATTTCTCCTTGTTGGGTGAATGGATTATCTACAACAACAGTACCATCATCATTCAGTCTGATGACTTTACCCAAATTTGAATTCATATCTTGTGCAGGATCAAATTTCTGACGTTCTCCTGAGCTGATCCAAAGTTTTCCGTCTTTCCCAAACAACATGCGATGCGCATAATGTCCTTGTCCTGAAACCTTTGGAACCTGCTCCCATATTCTTTTTATATTGCGGATTTGAGGATTTTTTTCTTGCAGGTTTAATTCACCACGAACCACCACTGCACCATAACCACCATTGCCTTTTTCAGCATAACTCAAATAGATTTGATGATTATTTTTATAGTCAGGATGCAAGGCAATATCACCTAAGCCACCTTGCCCCCCATAGGCTACTGGCGGAACACCTAAAATATCAATGCTTTGCGAGGAAGAAGGATTATAGAGCTTTAATTTCCCTCTTTTCTCTGTAATCAATAATCGTCCATCTGCCAACTCAGCCATTGCCCAAGGTTCATCAAAATGAGCGACTTTTTCAACACGGTAGCTTTGATGAATCAATGCCGTTTTATTTTCTGTGGCTTGTTTTACTTCGGATGATGAATTGCTTTGAGCATTGCATGCACTGAGCAATGTACAGCTGATGAGTAGAGGTAAATAAAAAAATTTCTGTCGTAATCCTTCCATTTCTTGTTCCTCAACACTTAGGTGTTTTATTTATTGTAAAGAAAAGACTGTGTTGTACTATTTTATATTGTTAACAGCAATGTTCTGAACAGATCAATGTAAGCATTTGCCTACAGCACCTGCCGAAATTAGCGAATATACGACTCATCAAAATTCACCTATTCTATACTCATAGGGAACAGGAAGTTTCCCAGACAAAACAACAATAACAAATTGTCTGAGCATCAGGAACGTGAGATTAGACAGGAGTCAGATCTAACCAACCAATACGAAGAAAACCCCATCAGGATGATGGGGTTTTCTTTTGCTATCAACATAATATTTCAAATCATGATTTAGCTTTATTTATCAATTCGTGCTTACTCATCAACCACAAATTATCATTCATATAAAAGTCGAACTTAAAATTTTACCTGTTAAGTATATTCTTTATACCACTCCCCTCAATTTCGATCTAATATCTGGATGATTTTATTACCTCATAACTATTAGAATCATTCGCATATTTATATTGTGCACTTCGTATAATTTTTCCATTCGCTTTAACCACTATTGTTGCATCTTTTTTGATATGTTTAGGTATAAACGCTACAAATTGAGCTTGATATACTTCACTTTTATCCAATGCTACTGGATGTTCAGTTAATTGAATAATCGGATACATGTAATTTGAGTGTGGATGTGAAACCATAATTCCTTGCGCCTCCACAGTAACTAAATATGATTGTGGACGACTAGATTTATTCTCAAATTTAACGTTAATGGTTTTACCAT
This sequence comes from Acinetobacter sp. Res13-Abat-PEC15-P4-01, assembly GCF_015676285.1. Taxonomy (NCBI): domain Bacteria; kingdom Pseudomonadati; phylum Pseudomonadota; class Gammaproteobacteria; order Moraxellales; family Moraxellaceae; genus Acinetobacter; species Acinetobacter sp. Res13-Abat-PEC15-P4-01. The sequence continues at coordinate 188,986 of NZ_JADAIN010000024.1, forward strand.
TATACACTGATGTAAAAAGACCTTGTTGCATCTCCTGATCTACCACAACTGCAAAACTATTATCATAAAAGTCTTTATTTAACGAATCCCTATAAACTTTCTCAGCCAATTCGTAACTTTTTTGAGCAGCATTTAAACTATATTTCGCAATATCTGTTTGCTGTACCATAATTTTAGTTTGATCTTTTGCAATATTTGCTTGTTCTTGAGCAATGCGTGTTTGTTTCAACGTATATATCAATGCCATACAAGTGAGAATTAGTAAAATAAAATTGAGTACAATACTTATCTTATTAAATTGTTTTGTTTCCATCATAAGTCCTCAAAAACGCTTAGAATAACTCAAGTAAATTTGAATAATTGCCAAGGAACTGAGGAAAGCGCCAAAACTTGACGCAAAAAACACCCGCAACTGTCAAGTTGAGGGTCTGCACTTAAAAACTATCTATGATTTGCTTTTTTTATATTCAGTACTTTATCTTTTCAAACCTCGTATTTTTAATCCCGATCCGCAAAAACAGGATCAGTTAAATCTTTAAGTTTCGGCTGTGTTAAAAAATACTCATGCCCTGGTTCTGGATAATACTTCCCATACCTATCATCTGTCGGTGCCAAATAGTATTCATAAGCACCCTCCAATGCGCGTTTTTCTTTGCCCTTTTGCAAGTAAATCTCTTTGATTTTAAAGTCCGCATCTAATTCAATTTTTAAATTGGCAAAATCATAAGGATATGCAGGCTGATCATTGGTCGCCAATGAGCGTTGCGGATACAATGCCTGAAAGTTTTTAAAATATGCATTTAAATTGGGATCTTGATAATAGGGAATATAATCATCAGCCAACCATTTGGGGATCGGGAACATGTGTATTTCAATATAATAACGTACCCCTGTTGGTTTATAAGTCACCCATGTCCATAATTTAACAGGAACAGCTTTAAGGCGACTTTTATCAGCCTCAACTCGATTCTCAAGAATCGCAAAACGTTCCGTATTGACATATTCCGCATAATATTCGCCGGACCATTCACCATCTGGTGCGGTGACTTCAAGATTCCATGGATATTTAGTCTGCAACATTTTGTACCAGTCTGCACTAACTTTAAAACTGCCATCCATCCAGCGTTGATACAGCCCGACATTGCGTTCTTTAAAATCTTCAAAGGCAATTTTAACATCACGTGTTCGAATATCATTCGCTCTTAAATATTCCATATCATCGGTACGTGTTAAACCTACCACTGTTGCATAATCACCCTCGATTTTCTTGGCTTGCCATGAACCAATTTCTTCTCGAATTCCTGGAGTGCCTACTGCAAATAAAATAATCCAGCCTTTGGGGGCGAAACCAATATCAAAATCACTATATACACTTGGTGACGGATCTTCACCGTCTTCATCCGTCATAGCTTTATGTACCGTAGTAAACAAACGTTGAATCTTATCTTTAGGCAAAGGTTGAATCAGTTGATAAAACTGGTTGTCAATACTGTCAAAAAAAGTCAAATGTAACACTTCCGGTAAAGGCTGTTTAAAGGAATTTCCGCCCAGTGGTACCCCGCCACGTCCCCACGGACCACTCGATCCATCCAGTGTTCTTAACCATGTCCCATCGGCCAAATAAAACACAGTCCGCATATTTTCATCCACAGGTGATTTTACAACATGCGAATCGACATAAATGTCTTTGCTACTGTCTTTATAACGGCCAAACACAGCCGAAGAAGTTCTTACATCCCATTCTATTTCTTGTGGTTTATTCATAATGTAAACTCGATAAAAATAAGTCGCTAATAGCAGTAAAGCGATAATAAATAGGCTAGTGAATAAAAAATTAAACTTTTTTGTTTTAACCATTATGGATTTTCCGATACGGCAGTCCATTTTTTAAACGTATACTATAGCCTAAATCCTCGGTCATCCCACCCTCATAGGTTTTTTTAGCGGACCAATGTAGGTATTGATTGCGTAAGTTTCGGATCTGTCCTTGGTCTTTTAATCGTAGATCCAAAACACTACCCCATACCACATTATTGATCACAGACGCAGGATGACTGTTAATTAAATTCTTCACAATCCCTTTTAAGTTTTCATTTTCATATGTTGCTATATCTTTTTTAAATTGAATCTGCCCATATTTTTGGGTCATTAGACGCATGGTTTTTAACGCAATTTTATGGTAATCATTGGGAATATTCTGTCGTGATGCCACATATTCTTGCTTCTGAATATGCTTTATTTGTTGTGCTGTATAAAAGCCTTTGTCAATAAACCAACTTTTTAATGCATCTGTTGTTATATGGTAGCTATCACTTATTCCACTCGGATAACTACCGCCAATATCAGAATGTGCCCCATCCATCACTACTTCATATCCGTATTTTTCCCGCCGCGCAGCCATAATATTGGTCAGTGAGAAATACTCGCGATATTCATCCCCCGCGGCAATATGGAACACTTTGCTAATTTTTTTATCATCCGCATCAAAGTCTTTAAAATTTAAACTCAGCTCTTTAACATCATTATCAAAGTCGGGTTTTGCTGCACTATGAATTACTCCCCCTAAACCAAACAATGCAGCCTTCGCCATCGATGTACCGTCAATGGTTTGAAATGACGATACCGTATCGAAAATCCCGACAAAACGAAAGCGCACTTGTTTTGGAGAAAATCTCCAGCCTTTAAACAGTTTAGGCTTGGACTTTGCCAAATGCACAAAATGCCGTGCCGTTGCCGCACCCCGGCTAAAACCAAAGACATTGATCACGATGTTGGCTGGTTTATGACCTGTGTTCTGTTTATTATATTCTTTTTGAATTTCCACAAAAGCCGATTCTGCACGGGTTTTTACCCCAGTATCGCCACTACCATAAGCAAAACCTGCTTTACTGTCTGCTTCATCTTTGGTCGAGCCCATACCTTGGATATAGATCCAAATATTGTCTTTACTTTCACCATAACGTTGACTAAATAAATGCGCGATATTGGAGTAAGCATTGGTATAGCTTTCATAAGCATCTTTGTCTTTTGCGATTTGTTTTTCATATTTAGCTTTATTATCAATATTATACATATTGTTTTTAGTACCATCAAAAAACACATTGACGACTAAAGGCTTGACCACAACAGTCACCGAAGAGTTTGCAATCTTGTTGGTTTGCGCTGTCTTTAAGGGGATTGGCTTATTTTTTCCGGCACCATCACCTAAATCGGATACTTTTTTGCTTGGAAGTCCCATGATTTGATTCCTCTTTTATCCTTTGCTTGTTTATTGTTTGCTTGTATTTTTAGTCATTTCTTTTCTTCTTCACCATCATCATCAAAAACCTCAAGTTGTGATACATCATAACCAGAGCTTAAACGGATGGTTTCACCTTTTTCATTGCTTACGCCTCTAAAGACTTTGCCATCACCTATGACAATTTTATATGCAAAGCCTGCAACAGGATTGCCTTGCGGATCTTTTAACACATACATTTCACTGAAAGGGTCTTGCGGGAGAGTGAAATCAATTGACTTTGGACCCAGTATTGAGTGTTTTGAGGTAAATACTTTTGACTCTCCTTTGGTCCCTTGCTCAATTCCCTCGGCAGTAATTTTAAAATAATTGCCTTTAACATTAAGCACAATTTCTTCAGCAGCACTGATTTCAATCGTTTTTTTCTTACTGATCAGTTTTAATGTTTTGTCTGCAACCAGATCCATTGCACCTGTTTGTGCCTGTATGTCTACTTTCCCAAATGCGGCAATCAAACGAATGCCTTGCTTCACCGCAAATAAACTTACTTTTTCAATCGCATGGCTAATAAAGTTCTTTTGTGTACTGATATTGACACTTCCACTTGCGACTTGATTGATATCGGCATCAGCAGACAAATGGATATCTGCAGCAGTACTTAAACCAATTCCTTGAGGAGATGAAAGTAACAATGCTGCCTGATTAAATTTTGCAATATCTTGTTGAATACTCTCCGCAAAAGCTTTTAACTGTTCTACAGACTCAATCACATCTGTTTCATGTTGTTTTGCAACATCATTCAATGATTTACGATGAGCCTGATTGGTACTCAGTTGTTTTTTAGCCTCTTCTGCTTCCATATGATCACCTGAAGCAGCAGCTTGTTTATAGCTGGTGAGTAGTAATCCACTCCCACCACGTACAGCCCCATAATCATCTGTACGGATTTCAAAACCAACACCGCGATCTTGACTTGTTTCTGCCTCTTTTGGGTGGCTCAATTGACCGAGATTCACTTGACTCGCAGAATAACTACTTTGCAATTGAGCACTCAACTGACCTTGGGTGTCGTCAAAACGTAGTTGATTAAATCCTGTTGCATCTATTTCATTACTTCGAATACCACTTAAACGACGTGTATCAGGTAAAGTCCCTTTGATATCAAATTTAGTCGGACTTCTTTCTGCTTCATGGATTCGTCCCATCACAAATGGACGATCTACATCACCATTGAAAAAATAAACCACAACCAATTCGCCAATACGCGGTAAAAAACGTGAACCAAAACCCTCACCTGCCCAAGGCGTCAGTACATCCACCCATGCGGAATCTGTATCATTATTATTTGAACCTGCACCACCATCATGGTGGTTATCTTCAACTCTTGAAAATAAAAAACAAAGCTTAATCTGTCCCCACTCATTGACATAGATCGTTTCGCCTTGTGGTCCAACAACACGCGCATGTATCGGAAAGGCAACTGGCTTGTGCAATCTTGGATTGTATTCAGGAACAACAGGTATATGACGACGAACCAAAGTCAGTTGGCAGCCTTGTTTTTCTTCTCCTGCATCAATATCCCATTGATTAATTTTAAGTAGTCGATGGATTTCTTCATCAAAATTCTTAGGCAAGTTATTAAGATGGAAGCTTTTCTTTTTTAATATTAAAAATTGCCTATCACTTGTATTGTGTTGCTCTATTTCAAAATGCCCATTAAATTCAAACCAATATGCAACCTGTGCATCACGAACAGTACCTTGGGCAATAAATTGTTTGGCTTGCAGATCATGATATCGGGTTAAATTTAAATTCAGCTTTTCTAATTGGGCATTACTCGACCTTGTTGCACCATCTTCTCCATTTAAGTCACTAATCCATGCGGGTGTGAGATGCCAAGATTGTTCTAAATTTAAGTTGTAGTTATCATAATATGCACTATGGCGGTGGTTTGAAAGTGCAGAACCTGGCCAATCGGTTTGTTCTAAATAGTCAGCTTGCCAACGCTGAATATGTACAGCTGTCGGTTGAAGTTTTCTTTTTGCAATAAAACTTGTAATCGTATCAGCAGATTCAACGCCACTGCTTCGATGATAACGAATTTCTTGTCGATCTAGCCGAGTAAGCTGACTGCTGTCATCAATCAATCTTAACTTTTGTGCCTGTATGGGTTCATTGTGATGTGCGACAACTAAACTCGACTCATCTATACACCAATTTACCCCTTCTGACCGAAGCAATCTGGTGATCAGACTGTACTCAGTTTCATCAATCTGCATGGTAAATGGGCGTATATCATATGTGCCTTTAAGCGCACTCAGGTCTAGAGTCAAACTTTTGGCAAAGAGTGGTGATCTCTGCTGCCATTCTTGTAATATAATTTTTATGATATCAATCATAGATTTATTCATAAAAATTCGATTATTCTGCTTATACCGCCATAATGATGTCGCATCTTCCACTGTCAATTTATAGAGTGCTAAAGCTCCATCCGACTGTCCTAATTCGGCGCCAGTGACGATACCAGTGGTTCTGAATAATTGATTTTTATCTGTACGAACATCCACTGCAACCTGACAGCCAATTAAATTTTTCAATGGAATCAAATCATTTGTGGCAACACAGATTAATTCAGCTTTAAGCCCTTCATTAATTTCATGATTGACACTAAAATGATTTAAAAATAATTGATGATTCAATTCATCATTTGAAAATTTAGCTGTAATTGTACGATGCTGTACATTCAATCCCAGTCTTTCTAAAGCATGATTTATATTTGGCATATTAAGTTTAGTATTATTAATAATAATCATTAGCAATAATAAATATTTTTAAATTTTAATACTTTGCATTTTATGCCTCTGTACAAGGCAATTTTAAAATTTTCTATTAATATCAAAGCATAAGAGATGCTAAAAGCTTTTTTTAAAG
>NZ_JADAIN010000025.1:0-744 GCF_015676285.1 Acinetobacter sp. Res13-Abat-PEC15-P4-01
CTCAAAGGCCCCAACGGCTAGTAGACATCGTTTACGGCATGGACTACCAGGGTATCTAATCCTGTTTGCTCCCCATGCTTTCGTACCTCAGCGTCAGTATTAGGCCAGATGGCTGCCTTCGCCATCGGTATTCCTCCAGATCTCTACGCATTTCACCGCTACACCTGGAATTCTACCATCCTCTCCCATACTCTAGCTTCCCAGTATCGAATGCAATTCCCAAGTTAAGCTCGGGGATTTCACATCCGACTTAAAAAGCCGCCTACGCACGCTTTACGCCCAGTAAATCCGATTAACGCTCGCACCCTCTGTATTACCGCGGCTGCTGGCACAGAGTTAGCCGGTGCTTATTCTGCGAGTAACGTCCACTCTCTATAGGTATTATCTATAGGAGCCTCCTCCTCGCTTAAAGTGCTTTACAACCATAAGGCCTTCTTCACACACGCGGCATGGCTGGATCAGGGTTCCCCCCATTGTCCAATATTCCCCACTGCTGCCTCCCGTAGGAGTCTGGGCCGTGTCTCAGTCCCAGTGTGGCGGATCATCCTCTCAGACCCGCTACAGATCGTCGCCTTGGTAGGCCTTTACCCCACCAACTAGCTAATCCGACTTAGGCTCATCTATTAACGCAAGGTCACAAGTGATCCCCTGCTTTCCCCCGTAGGGCGTATGCGGTATTAGCATCCCTTTCGAGATGTTGTCCCCCATTAATAGGCAGATTCCTAAGTATTACTCACCCGTCCG
>NZ_JADAIN010000026.1:0-34897 GCF_015676285.1 Acinetobacter sp. Res13-Abat-PEC15-P4-01
CTCATAGAATTCTGTAACTCAACCCAGAACTATCAGATCAGACAAAGCTGTCTCACTGCCTGATTTATCCATATTATCAGCTATTATAATGTCGTATTTTTGCTCGACAAAATGTCGTATTTTTGCTAGTTTAAAGGTATGTGAAAACTGATGTATAAGGGAGATGCGATGACAATTAAAGCGAAAATGCAAATGCGCATCAAACGCTCAAAACGTTATGTTTTTATGCGTGATGATTTTAAGGACATTGCGAATTATGACCAAATTGGAAGAGTTCTGCGAAACTTAGTTCAAGAAGGTGAGCTAATCAAAGTTGGTTATGGTATTTATACCCAAGCAAGAAAAAACCAAATTACCGGCAAAGTAATGCCAGCCTGTCCAGAAGGTGCGGATGCAGTGATCTTAGAGGCATTAACAAGATTGGGTGTGCGGGTTACGTTGGGTAAGGCTACGGAAAAATATTTATCTGGTCAATCCACCCAGATCCCAGCCTTTACTCAAATTAAAACCCCGCGTCGTTTTACACGCCAATTGTCTGTAGGTCGTAGCCAAATTAATGCCTGATATAAAAAATCTGTTTGCAGATGTCGCTGATGCGCTTGGTATTGGTGCAACTTCTATTGTTGAAAAAGATTACTATGTTGTCGAGTTATTGAGACTATTAGAGTCTCTAGAATTTGAAACGCATGACTTGGTTTTTGCTGGTGGAACTTCTTTAGCTAAAGCAAATATTCAGTTAAATAGGATGTCTGAAGATGTGGACATTAAAATAGTTCCAAAACCGGATATTGCATTAAGTCGCTCTAAAGCTAAAGTTGTACGTAAACAATTGCTTCATCAAGTACAAGACAAAATCTCTCAATCTGATTTCTTTAAAATTGAAGAGGAACCAGTTGTCTGGGATGAATATCGTTATATGGAATTACTAATTCGATATCCTCAGCATTTCAATCAAGCTCCCTGTTTACGACCATTCATTAAATTGGAATTAGTTGAAACAGACTTGCTTGAGCCTTTTGAATCTAGAAGTATCACCTCGTTTGTGTATGACTTGGCTAAGGAAGGGAAGCCTGTCGATGCTTTTCCCTCCGTCACAATTGTCAGTACCAGTATCGAGAAGCTGATAGCAATTTTAAGGCGTACAGCGGCCTTTGCTAGAAATGCTGAAAGAGCTGATGATGAATCATTAGTTCGACATGTGTATGACTACTTTAAAATTACCTATGGTAAACGACAAGATTTTGTTTATTTAGGGCACTTAGCTACTAAAGTTATAAAAACTGATATTGAGCGTTACGGTCGTCAGCATACTCTTATGGTTGAAGACCCGATTGCTGAATTGTTATTTGGTTTAAATGAATTAAGTCGTAATCCACTCTATAAAGCCAGGTTTAATAATTTTGTTGTTCCTATGGTGTTCGGGGACGAACAGATAACATGGCAGCAAGCCTATTCACATTTTCAGGACTCAGCTCAACAGATCTTCGCTAACTTAAAGTTGTAAATGTAGAAAAGCAATTAGCTTTTTTGTATAAACCTATGCTGAAAAGTTGATGTAGCTTTAACTTTGCAATCTTTAAGCAACAAAGCATCTATTTACTTCCCTTATGAAGTTTTATAAAGTTACGTAACTTTATAAGTTATACTGTGGACTCCAGTCTACAAAATAGATAGCTATTCATAGCGAATTAATCATATTTTGAGTTTTCTTGTATAGTCACATTTTGGGTAGCTATTACATGCCATGAATGGTCCATATTTACCATTCTTTTTCCAAAGCCGTCCTTGTCCGCATTCTGGACACAGCCATTCAGGTGGTATGTCACAGTTGATTTTTTTATGTTCATCTTGTGGTATATGAATAAACTCTTTGAGATTTTTGTCTTTGGTAATTTCTTCTAAAAAAACTGAACCACGCTCACCAATTAAATAAACCTTTTCCTTTGCACGAGTCAGTGCAACATAAAACAAGCGACGTTCCTCAGCAAAAGCATATGTTTCAGGTTGTGGTAAAACTAAGTTCAAAAGAGGATCATCTTCCTTTTCAGAAGGGAATGCACTGCCACCTTTATTCAAACCTACCAAAATTACATAATCTGCTTGCAACCCTTTAGACGAATGGATTGTTTTAAATTGGACAGTACAGTTTCTGCATAATGGCTGTACATTACCTAAATTAGGCTTATGGTGGTTATACCGACCTAAAATATAAATAGATTTTTTCTTTGGATTACCTGCGTTAGCTTCATTGATATCTGAAATGATTTTAACCAGATAATTAAGTATATCTTCATTCTTTGTAGAAAAGTTTATTTCAACGACTTTGCTGGTGGTTTGGTCAATGGCTTTGACCACTTTTTGCATTTGTGCTTTATTTTTTTGAATGAAACTACTGGCAATATTGGCAATACCCTGATTGGAACGGAATGTTTGAGTCAACTGAGTTTGTTTAGTATAGCCGAAGACTTTTTCAAACTGAGTGAAAATACTGATGTCTGAACCTGCAAAACGATAGATCGCTTGCCAATCATCACCAACACAAAACAGTTTTGCTTCAGGAACTTGATTTAATAACGCCTGAATAAACCGTGCCCTTGACTGAGATGTATCCTGAAATTCATCAACAATAATCAGTTTGAATGGACTTCTATATTTATTTTCATTGACCAGTCTGGCAGATTCAATCAGTAAGTCATCAAAATCACACTCTTTGTTTGAGCTTAAAGTTCCTTCATACTTTGCATAAACTTTTGAAAATAATTCCAAGAATAAGCTTTGACGTAATGTGAGGGATGGGTTTTCCAATAGCTTAATCACACTGGCTTGATTGGACTTATAGTGGCTTAAAAAACTGCCGTAAAGGTCATCAGCATTCTGTTCGTAGATGGAGAATGCTTTGGTATTAATGTCATTGAGACTACGCGGTTGAAATATTTGCCCACGTGTTTGAAGTTCATATTCCAGCTTTTTGAACATCGAACCTGTAATAAATTCATGAAAGGTGGTACTGATTAAATCAGTTTTATACTTCTGGTGGGTTTCCGACTTCCATTTCATTTCGTCCAGATATTTTTGTCCAAAATGAGCAGGCGGTTTGCCGTTTTGATCCACGGCATAATGTTCTAAATACAGATTAATATCTGGGAAATAAAAATCGGGTTTGTACTGACGATAATTTTCATTTGCAGTTTCATGTTCATAAGCACGTTCATACTCGTAGGGAATTCCTTGGCTGTACAACCAGTTGGCAATGGCTTTTTCACCATGAGATTTAACGAGTTCACCTTGGTAGGTGACAAAACCATCTTTGAATCTGTCAAAGGATTGTTTTTGTGCTTTTTCCCATTCACTTTGAGTTTTGAATGCAAAAGGCGAGAGTGGTGCTTTTGAATAGGCTGTTTTGAATAAAAGATATTTTTCCTGAAAATCAGAATCAGTTTCATTCAACTGTTGAATGATTCGATTGAGTAATGGTTGAGTCTTGCCTGCATGCTCAGAGACGGACGGGCTTTTGCTTGTGGCTTTACCGATTACTCTTACTCCAAACTGATGAAAGTTTAGTGCTTCGATTTTCGTATTAAACTTCTCAAGAATATCTTTTAGTCTTAAATTGATTCGCTCGTTAAGTTCTTCACCAGCATTTCTGTTGAATGCTAAAACCAATATTTCTTCAGGCTTATAAAGACCTGTTAAAAGTGCATAGCCTACTTTCCCAACAATGGTCGAGGTTTTCCTGTATCTATGCGTGGATTAATAGATATTTTGCGGATGAGCAAGTCACTCAAGCACCTAATTTCAATGATCCACAAAAACAAGATATTCGTTACCTCCGCAATTATTTAGGAGATCTCGCTGATTTTCAAAGAATTTGCACTGATGCTGAATTTGCAGAAAAAAAGTCGAAGTTAGAAGATATTAAAATCAGTTTCAGGCAGGTACTGGGGACTCCGGAAGATGCGCGACGGGTATTTCAATCTATTAACTCAGATACTAAACGTTTAGATAAATATGAGGAATATCACCTAAGAAATCGCGGTAGTGACGCGTATTATGCGATCTATGCCTGTTGTTATATCAATGACAATAAATCTAACCTAGAAGAGCTCCAATATACACGTTTAAATGAGTTGATTGAGTTAGGGGAGAGGATCCATCAGCTCCTTTTTTCGACCATTTTATTAGACAATGAAATGAGTCATGGCAAAAAAATTGGCTTGGTCAATGAGTTGATGAATATCATTGCTGGTGATCAGATTCATAATATTATGAGTCTGAATCAGGGGGAACGCGTTGAAAACCTGATGTCGCATCTGTTGACCATTCTTTGCAGAATAGCGACGCCTGTAAAAAATACTGGGGTTCCGAGTTTGGGCTTTCATCCATACTTATATTTTTATAAGGACCAGCGTTTTCAGATTACTTCTTTTCTTGCATGGTTTTCAATTGTGTATGAAATTCATGAAAGCCTCATGCAGATTCATCATCGAACGATTAGTTTCAAAGACTTCACCCGGGTACGCCGTAGTATTGAGTTCTTGATTGCTAATTTCCCCGTGGCGACCACTGAAACGGTCGGCAAGTTCGGCAGTGGTATCAAGGGCTATGATCGGCTACAAATTGTCTATAAAGCCTTTATTTGCTTAAGCTTGGAAATGGAAGTTGATTTTGATGATGAGGAATGCCTGAATACCTTTATTCTGTCCATGTCTAAGGCCTTCAAGTACATAAACTTTAACGAGTTTTATGTCGAAAGATTTTTGGGTGGTTATGATGATGCAGTCGTCAAGCATGTGGTGGGATATGTGGAGTCGATTAGTCCAATTTCTCGGTCAAAGCCAAAGGCCTTTTCGGCATTAACCAAGAGTCTGCTGAAGCACAATTTTGTGGTGGGTAATCATAACTTTTGCCTCATTTGTGATGGATTGATCTATCTTGATTCTACTGAATCGGATCATCGGATTGCCAAAGCCGTAGGTGGGCAAGGCGTTCTAGAGAATGGTCTGCTGGTTCATCCCATCTGTAATAGGATGAAATCAGATCTGAGCCTGGAAGAGATTAGAGCGGATTTGTTTGGTGAATTACTGTATTGAGCAGCAGAGCGATGAGCTCATTTTTGCAGATGTATCAATGATTAATCACATGATTTAACTTTTGATACATTCAGCCAATGTGGTTATTTTTAATTCAGTCCAGAATCACAACCAGAAACTAGCTGTAGTTTCTGAATGACCGTCAAGGTCCTTAGTTTCGCCCATAGATTCCCTCTGTGGGCTTTTTTTTGATCAAAAATTGTATAGATGCTCTAAAATAAACCTTTTAGCATTTCATAAGCAATTAGGATTAAGGCTGAGACCATTAGCACAACAAAAATGAGTTCCACTCTAGTTAACATCTTAGTTCCATTTACTTTTCACTTAATTTATATAGCAGTTAACTCGTAGCATCAATGACATAACATGGAAAATAATTAAAAAGACAGAATTTGGATTTTGATCAGATCTGCTGTTTACATGCTTCTACAGCAGCTTTGAATGTTTCACTTAACCTTTAAACTTTTTTTAAAATTAAATATATTTACATATACATTCTAAAATTTGATAGAATTTATTAAAACTTTAGATTCTAAGTGTAAATAATGAGAAGCGCTAATATTCGACGTGATGGCTACTTAAAATTTCTGAATACATGGCAAGACCGTGATGTCATTAAAGTACTTTCAGGTGTGCGTCGCTCTGGAAAATCCACCTTATTGGCGATGTTTCAACAAGACCTAAAAGCACAGGGTATACAAGCCGAAAACATCATTGCCATCAACTTCGAATTTATGGAATTTGAAGAACTCACCGATTACCGTAAACTACATGATTATGTATTGTCTAAAGTTGATAAAAGTAAAAAAAACTATGTTTTTTTAGATGAAATACAACATGTTACAAATTTTGAGAAAGTAGTCGACTCTTTATATGTTCGGGATTATATCGATTTATATATTACAGGCTCAAATGCATTCTTTCTAAGTGGAGAACTTGCGACTTTACTTACAGGACGCTATATCGAGCAACATGTTCTACCTCTGTCATTCCAAGAATTTAAACAGTGGCATATTGAAAATAATCCGATCATCCAACAATTATCCAATCGTGATTTGTATGCCATGTATACGCGCAGTAGTTTCCCTTATACGCTTGCCATGACTAGCCAGCAGGAAACTTATGATTACTTGCAAGCGGTCTATGCCAGTGTAATGTTTAAAGATGTTATTCCCCGTTTGAATACTGCCGATATTAACTCTCTCGAGCGTGTCGCAAGATATTTGGCAAGCGTGACAGGCTCACCTATTTCCATCAATAAAATTAAAAATACCTTTGTTTCAAGTGGGGTTAAAATTTCATTTGAAACAGTAAAACGCTATATTCAGGGCTTACAGGACAGTTTGTTATTTTATAGTGCCGCACAATTTAAAGTACGCGGGCGTGAGTTATTACAATCCTCTGAAAAATACTATTTAGTTGATGTCGGATTGCGCCGGATTATGTTGCCTGATGCTAATGCTGATCAAGGTCATATCTTAGAAAATGTGATTTATCTTGAGCTTGTCAGACGAGGTTATACGGTCTATGTAGGGCGGGTTGATGAATATGAAATTGATTTTGTTGCTGTCGATACTTTACAGAATTTAACTTATTATCAGGTGGCATTAGAAACGCTCAATGAGGAGACACTCAGCCGAGAGTTACGTCCATTACAGAAAATTTCTGATTCGTATCCCAAGTATTTGCTTACCTTAGACAGGATAGGGACTGAAGCGAATTATAATGGTATTGTAAAAATGAGTGCTCTCGATTGGTTGCTATCTGAAAATAAGTAAAGTTGAGGGTAGACATGGATACTCTTATTTATTAATTAAAACTCAAAGACTTTTCAGCATCATTCAAGAATGTATTCAAGCATAATTTCTGCTCCAATTGTGATGGATCGATTTACCTCGATTCGATTGAGTCAGACTATCATGATTGAGCCAGAGTCGCTTACTGAAAGTAGCGAGAATTGCGCTGGAGTTTCTGCAGGATATTAATTCCTTAGTTTGCCCATTCATCCATCTGGGCATTTTTTTTGATTAAAATACAATGCTATTCTTGCTAAAAAATGACGGCACCCACCATAAAACACAATATTCCAAAAATAATCCAAGGCCAGATCTTTGTGTTCGGTTGTTCTAAATTCTGAGGATTATATTCCGTGTGTTCTAGCGATGTCGGTTGTGGAACACGGGTCTTTTTAGAGTAAGGCTGGTGTTTAGAGTAAGATAGTCCCGTACCTGGAATACCGACACTGGTTCGCGTACCTTTTTTCCCAATATTTAGAGAAGCACCAGGTTTGCCAATGCTGGCACTGCTGATGCCTTTATGGGTCAGATTAATTTTAAAACCCGGGAATAATTTAATACTTTTACGAAATCTAAAACCCATATTGCTCTCATTCTAAAATTTAGCTCAATTTACGCTCTACACCAGGATCCATGATCTGCTAGAGATCTTACTTTGACAGCTATCATCACGATATTAGTATATTTTTTATCTGGTGATTGCAATACTACCTTTAAATACCGTCAAAAATGTTTACTGTATATTTGCTGTAGGGTAATCTTAAAGCTGCTATTTATTGATTGATTGGTATATGACGACAGATAAGCATGAAGTCCTTCTCAGAATGAGAGCCATTGAACTCCTTGCATACTGGGAAGGTCGTTTGGTTACCAATCGTTTGATGAGCTGGTTTGGACTTAGTCGACAGCAGGCTTCTGCGGATATCAAGCGCTATAATACGCTGTATAACCCCGATGCCTTGATTCATGACCCCTCCGTCAAGGGTTATGTGCCTAAAGCCAGCTTCCAGCCTGTACTGACTACAGCGCATATCAATGAGTATCTCAACATGCTTTCGGGCTTGGTCAGTGAATCACATGCCCTGATTGCGACACCGGAACCGAATCTCTCAGCGGTACAGTTACCCGATCGCAGTGTGCGTCCTGAAGTCATCAGGGAAGTGTTGCGTGCCTGTCGAACACAAAGCTGTCTCAAAATTATTTATGCCTCCATGCAGAATCCGCAGTGGCATGAACGCATCATTTCCCCACACACCCTGGTGTATACCGGTTTTCGCTGGCATGTCCGTGCCTATTGCCATCAGAGCAAGCAGTTTAAGGACTTTTTACTCTCCAGAATTGATCGCACACCTGTTGTGGTGGCGATTGAGTCAGTAGACCCTGCTCAGGATCAGCAATGGCATGAAGAAATTGTACTGACGCTGATCCCTAATCCAAAATTGAACTCATCACAACAAGCGCTGGTCGAAAAAGACTTCGGCATGCCTGATGGCAGATTACAGATTCCGGTGAAAAAAGCCCTGGCTCACTATACCTTGCAGCGATATCAGGCCGCGATCACGCTGGCTGAGGCGGATGATGCCTTGAAATATCCCTTGGTACTACAACGCTCAGATATCGAAAAGCTGTCGTCTTACCTGTTTGATCAGGCCTCATAGGAGATTGGCCATGTTAGAACAATTTCATTATGACAGTGACCTGATTGGTGGCTCCCTGATGGTGCGTGAAAGCCGGCTGATCGCGGATCTGTTATTACGAGAAGCGACTCCAGAACAATGGCATCAGGCAATTCAGATTGACAATATTCTGCAAAAAAGAACGCCTGCTTCAGCCCAACGTAACGCCACTGCCATTCGTAAGCGTCTTGAGCGCTTAGAGCCTGATTTCTGGAAAGCTTTGCGTGATGGGGATGATGAGCTGGCGACCCAGGTGGCTTTTTGTGGTGCACTGGAACGCAACCTGTTGCTGCTTGAGTTTATGGAAACGGTGATGAGGGATGCCTATATCTCTCAGGCGCAACACTTGGACAGTTATATCTGGTCAGATTTTTTGGATGAACGCTCACAACGTGATCCGGATATCTGTGATTGGAAAGAGTCCAGCAAGAAAAAAATGGGGCAGGTGGTGTTTCGCATGCTGGCAGAAGCCGGTTACTTAAAAAGTACCCGTAAGCTGGAGTTGCAGCGCGTGATCGTCAGAGCAGAGCTGCGTAGCCTGTTGGAAGAACATTATAAACAACGCATTAAAAGATCTATGGAAGTGTCGCTATGGACGCGGTAGTTGTAGAGGGGCAGCAATGAGTCAAACAATACATGAGCGTCTGAACCAGATTCCAGAGCGAATTCTTTCCACCGAGTTTCTCACCGGGCAAGGACTGGGCAATGAAATTGGCTTCTGGATTTTTGATTATGCACCTGAAGATGAGTTGAAAGTGCGCGAATATCTGCATTTTCTAGACGGGATGCTGGAGAAAAAACACAGTCAGCTGAAGGTGGTGAATATTAATCTGCTACAAGCAGTGGTGGATTACCTGGCTGAGCGCAATTTCATTGATAAAGCGATCCAAATGCAAAAAGCCAAAGGCGATGAAGCGCTGCTCAAAGCCTTAAAGGGCCCACTGCATATGGATAAGTTCGCGCCGTATCTGGTGAGTAAATATGCCACCAATGCGCAAGATATTGTGTTGATGACTGGGGTTGGGTCGGTTTGGCCACTGTTACGTGCCCATCACTTATTGAACAGTTTGCATTCGTTACTGGGGCATAAGCCAGTGGTGCTGTTTTACCCAGGCTATTACGACGGTCAAGCGATGAGTTTATTTGGAAAAATTCCAAGCAATAATTACTACAGAGCCTTCAGATTAGTGCCATAAGCACGACAAATAGCCATAAAAATTCGGGGAATTGATTGAGATGAATATTAAAGAACTTTTTTACAAGCCATTAGATCGTGCAATTAACGGGGTGGTGAAGGCAGATCAGGATGATAATGCCACGGTTTACCAGGAGCTGGATGAGTACGTGGTCACCAATGAGCTGGAAAAGCATTTTCGTGACTTTTTCCAGTCCTATGGTACAGACCTCAGCGACCCTTCGATTGCCAATCGTGTCGGCGTGTGGATTTCTGGCTTCTTTGGTTCAGGTAAATCGCATTTTCTGAAAACCTTGTCCTATATTCTGGCCAATAAAGTGGCACGTGACGCGGAAGGTAACGAACGCAGTGCTGCAGAATTCTTTGATGAAAGCAAAATCCGTGATGCGTTTATCCGTGCGGATATTGGCAAGGCCGTTAGCCATCATGCCGATGTCATCCTATTTAACATCGACAGTAAAGCCAGCTCCAATGATGACGGCAATCCGATTCTGAATGTGTTTTTACGCGTGTTTAACGAGTATCAGGGTTTTAGTGCTGACCATCCACATATTGCACATATGGAACGTCACCTGAGCCAGAAAGGGGTGTATGAGTGCTTTAAACAGGCGTTTGAAGAATCTAGCGGCATGTCTTGGCTAGAAGAACGTGATGGCTATCAGTTCTATCAGGATGATGTCGAAACCGCGATTTCCCAAGCCCTCAACTTATCAGCAGAAGCTGCGCATAAATGGTTTGAGGATTCTGAGCAGACCTTTAGTGTTTCGGTTGAAAATTTCTGTCAGTGGGTGAAAGAATACCTGGACAGCAAAGGACCCCAGCAACGCATGTTGTTCTTGGTCGATGAAGTGGGGCAGTTTATTGGCAGCGATACCCGCTTGATGCTGACATTGCAAACCATTACTGAAAATCTAGGTACGATCTGTAAAGGCCGCGCTTGGATTATCGTGACTTCACAGGCAGACATCGATGCTGTTTTAGGTGAGATGTCTTCATCCAAAGCCAATGACTTCTCCAAGATTGCTGGACGTTTTAAAACCCGTTTATCACTGTCCAGTTCCAATACCGATGAAGTCATCCAGAAACGTTTATTACGTAAAACCCCAGAAGCAGAAGCATTGCTCAGATCGGTGTTTGAGCAAAAGGGCGATATCTTAAAAAATCAGATTACCTTTGACCGTTCAGGCCCAACCCTCAAGAACTATGAGGGGCCAGACAGCTTTATTCATAACTATCCTTTTGCGCCGTACCATTTTCAGCTGGTACAAAAAGTATTTGAAGAAATCCGTAAAGTCGGTGCGACCGGTGCACACCTGGCCTATGGTGAACGGTCCATGCTGGATGCGTTCCAGATGGCCGCCAATGCGATTGCCACAGATGAAGTCGGTGCCCTGGTTCCTTTCCACCGCTTCTATACTTCAGTCGAAGGCTTCCTGGATACAGCGGTTAAACGTACCATCGACCAGGCAGGGCAGAATCAAACCCTGGATGGTTTTGATGTGCAGATGCTGCGTACCCTGTTCATGATCCGCTATGTCGATATCATCAAAGGTACGCTGGATAACCTGGTGACTTTGTCGATTGAGAAAATTGATGAAGATAAGCTGGCATTGCGCAAGCGGATTGAAGAGAGCCTGCAGCGTCTGGAAAAAGAGAGCCTGATTACTAGGAATGGCGATGAGTTCCTGTTCCTGACCAATGAAGAGCGGGACATTACCCGCAAAATTAAAGCCACTGACTTAGCAGCTTCAGAAGAAAATAAAGAGTTAGCCAACCTGATCTTTAAAGATTTACTGCGCGATCAGAACAAATACCGCCATCAAGCCAACAAGATGGACTATCAGATTGGTCGTTTCCTAGATAGCCATAGCCTGGATGGCAAGTATGAGAGCGATTTGAAAGTTGAAATCATTTCTCCACTGGATACGGAATACAACCTCTACACTGAAGCTTACTGTATTGGTAAAAGTACTCAGGCCGAAGGACAAGTGCTGTTTAAACTGGCAGATGATAAACAGTTCTTTAATGAACTGCGCACCTGGCTGAAAACCAATAAATTCATCCGCTTAAATGATGATGGCACTCAGTCCGATATTTCCCGTATTCTGGCAGACCGTGGCCGTGAGAACCAGGAACGTAAAAAACGTCTGCGTGTCCGGGTCGAAGAAATGTTGCTGGACGCAGAAAGTTATGCCTTGGGTCAACATCTACAACTTTCATCTTCAAGCCCTTCCAGCAAGCTGGATGAGGCTTGTCGTTATTTGCTGGAAAACACCTATACCAAACTGAGCTATTTGCAGGTCTATCAGCAGGATGCCTGGCGTGAACTGAACGCCGTCTTGACTGTGGATGATATGGCGCAGCTCGGATTGTCTCTGGATGGTGGGCAGAGCAATCCCAAAGCCCTACAGGAAGTGGAGCAGTACATTGCACTGCGGGCCACTGGTACAGAGCGTATTCTAGTCTCAGATGTGGTCGATCGTTTTGCCAAACGCCCTTATGGCTGGCCGGATGCCGAGATTTTACTGCTGGTGGGTCAGCTGGCGGCAATGGGGCGGATTTCACTGCAGTTAAATGGCGGCAGCTTGCAGCTGAAAGAGGCCTTTGAGCCTTTACAAAACAGTCGCCGTCGCCGTGATGTTTCCATTATTAAAAAGCGCCAGACTGATGATCAGGTGTTGAAACAGGCACGCCAACTGACCCAAGACCTATTCTCGGCCATGGGGCCAGCGACAGAAAAAGAGCTGTTTGAATTCTATACCCAACATTTTAAAAACTGGTTAGCCAACTTTAAGTTGTATAAGAGTAAAACTGATGTCGGACAGTTCCCGGGCAAGAAAGTGATTGAAAAGTCGATTTTGACTTTGGAACGTCTGCTGACCAATAGCGACAGCTTCGATTTCTTTAAGGCCGTGGTTGAGAACAAGGACGACTATCTGGATCTGGAAGAAGACTACCGTGATATTCATGAATTCTTTAGTAACCAGATGCCGAGCTGGCAACAACTGCAACAGGCCTTACGTCATTTTGAGAAAAACAAACAGGCGCTGGGCAGTGATGAGGTGGCAAAAAAAGCCCTCTCCGAATTACACCGTATTGCCACTCTTGAATCGCCCTATGGCCTGTTAAATAAAGTGGCTGATTTGATTCGCACAGTGGAAAGCGTCAATGAGCAATTGCTGACTGAGAAGCGCAATCAAGCGATAGAACACATTGATGACAAGATCAAGCAGCTGGAAGCCGAGATTAAAAACAGTGGCATCGCTAGCGCTGAGCTGAGTAACAAGCTATTACGCCCACTACAACTGCTGAAAACGGATATTGAAGTGGAAAGCAGCCTGTCCACCATCTATATGCTGCAAACCCAAACCGCTGTCGAGCGTTTTGATGAAGCCTTGTATGAGTTGGAAAGCGAAGTTCAGGCGGAAATCCAGCGTCAGGCCAAAGCGGCACAACTGGCTCAGAGCAAAGCAGAGAGTGTAGCGAGCTCAGCAACATCAGAACCTGCTGCGATTCCGGTAAAGCCAACTGTTGCCGTAGTGCCACCGAAACCGGTGGTGGAAGTCGAGGTGGCGAGTCTGTATAGCAAAACATTCAGCAATGTTTACTTGGAAACGGAAGAGTCAGTGGATCAGTTTGTAGACGCACTCATCTAATTTTGGAGTTCGATGTTCATTAGGTGGAGCTATATTTGATGTTGCTGGTTCAAGTATTTTTCCTAAAGCAGATGATTATCCGCTGCTTGCAAGTTTTCTGTGTTCAAAATTAGCTTTTGAGTTTTTAAAGGTATTGAATCCTACGCTGAACTTTCAAGCAATTAACATTAATAATTTGCCTATTATTAGACCTGATGAAGATGTTAAAGAAAGGGTTAATGATTTAATTCAGATATCTAAAAAGGATTGGGATTCCTATGAAACCTCATGGGACTTTACTCAGAACCCTATTATTCGTACTAACCAACCAAATCTAGAACAAGCATTTAATACATGGCAACAGCAAAATGCTGACGCCGTGGCTGAAATGAAACGTCTGGAAGAAGAAAACAATAAGCTGTTTATTGACGCTTACGGTTTACAGGATGAACTGACGCCTGATGTACCCGATGAGCAGATTACTTTAACCCGAGCCGACCGTGAAAAAGACAGCCAGCGTTTAGTGTCTTATGCCATCGGCTGTATGATGGGACGTTATAGCTTGGACGAACCAGGTCTGATCTATGCCCATGCAGGCAATCAAGACTTTGATGCCAGCCGTTATCAAAAATTCCCAGCCGATGCTGACGGTATTATTCCACTCACCGAAATGCACTGGTTTGAAGATGATGCAACGCACCGTATTCGAGAGTTCTTAACTGCCGTTTGGAGTAAAGACACATTAGATGCCAATATGCTGTGGCTGGCAGAAAGCTTGGATAAAAAAACCAACGAAACAGCTGAAGACACCATTCGCCGTTACCTCGCCAGCAAGTTCTATAAAGACCATATGCAGACCTATAAAAAGCGTCCGATCTACTGGTTATTTAGCAGTGGTAAACAGGGGGCTTTCCAGGCATTGGTGTACTTGCACCGCTATAACGAAAGTACCTTGGCGCGTATGCGTACTGAATACGTGATGCCACTGATTTCCAAAATGGCTGCCTATGCTAATTCTCTAGAAACAGCAAAAGAAAGCAGTGACTCTGCGGCTGAAATCAAACGCATCGAGAAAAAACTGCAAGATTTACATAAGCAACAAGCTGAACTGAGTAGCTTTGAAGAAAAACTGCGCCATTATGCCGATCAGCGTATTAGCTTAGATCTGGATGATGGGGTGAAAGTGAACTACGGCAAGTTTGGGGACTTGTTGGTTGAAGTGAAAGCTGTGACGGGGGAAAAGTGATGAATGCTTTAAAAACATTAAGCAGTATTTTTGAGCATAGAATTATTCGAATTCCTGATTATCAGCGCGGATATGCTTGGCAAGAACATCAACTGAATGACTTTTGGGAGGACTTAATTCATTTAAGTCCTGAACGCGTTCATTATACAGGTGTACTTACCTTAGAGCCCGTTGCAGATGAGTATTGGAAACGTTGGGAAAGTGATCTTTGGATTATTGATGGTAAAGGGTATAAGCCATTTTATATTGTAGATGGGCAACAACGCCTAACGACTTCAGTTATTTTAATTCAAGCTATATTAGAATCAGTTCCAGAAGGTTCAGAATTAAACTTCCAAACTGTAGCTGAAATTCGTCAGCAATATATTTTACATGTCGCACCGGCTGGATTGCGCAAGTCTTATCTATTTGGATATGAGAAAGATAATCCAAGTGATGAATTTCTGAGAACTGGCGTATTTTTAGAGAAGTCAGCAACGAATAATGATGAGCAAACCTTCTATACGCGTAATCTTGCCAAAGCAAAGCAATTCTTTAAGGATAAGTTAAAAACATTAGAATTAGCTGAGATTGCTGAAATTTATAAAAAATTGACGCAAAAATTTAAGTTTAATCTTTATGAGATTGATGCAGAAATTGATGTATTTGTTACATTTGAAACAATGAACAACCGTGGTAAGCCACTGTCAAATCTAGAGTTATTAAAAAATAGGTTAATTTATCTATCCACACTTTTCCCAGAGCATAGTGGTAGGTCAGAATTACGAAATAATATTAATGCGACTTGGAAAACAATTTATGAGTATTTAGGTCGTAATCCAGATAAATTGCTGAGTGATGAGGAGTTTTTAAGAAATCACTGGGTAATGTACTTTAAATTTAGTCGACAAACTGGTGATGATTATCGAGACTATTTGTTGGATGAAAAATTTACTGTTCAAAATGTAACACATCCTAAAAATGACAATGATCAGTTAAGCGTAGGGGAAATCAATGATTATGTCATGAGCTTACAACAAGCTGTTAGGCCTTGGTTCTACATGCATAACCCATCTTATCCTTTAAAAGACTATAACGATGACAGTAATAAAAAGTTAGTCGATAGATTGGTTCGTCTTGGTTATAAATCATTTAAACCACTTATTCTGGCTGCATTTTGTCGTGGTAATAATTTCGATGAAACCAATACGCTACTTAAAGCGATAGAGCGATATATTTTCACAATTTTCACCTTAAGTCGCCGTAGAGGACATACCGGTGATTCGAACTTCCTGAGTAAATCGAAAGATTATCTTAATCATAAGATTACAACGGAAGGAATTGTGCATGACTTAAACAATTGGGTAGAACGTCATTTTTCAGCAAACAAATTTTTGGAATATATTGCTGAAAACTATGAGTTAGAAAAAGCAGGTTTCTATCGTTGGGATGGGGTTCGATACTTTTTATTCGAGTATGAACAAGCGCTGAAAGCTAAAGGAAAGCAATCTACAAGTAAATTAGATTGGAAAGAATTTACTTCGCGTATGAAGGATCATGTCACATTAGAGCATATCTACCCACAAACAGATACTGATCCATATTGGATGAGTAAATTTGGCTATTTAGATAGCCAACAAAAAACATTATTGGTCCACTCACTAGGCAATTTGTTGCCCTTATCCCGTTCAAAAAATTCATCTCTGCAAAATGATGCATTTGAATTGAAAAAAAATAATGGATGTGGTGTTGGATATTACAACGGCTCCATATCTGAAAATGAAGTGAATACTCAAAATGACTGGACACCACAAGAGATTCGGGAACGTGGTATTAGTCTTTTAACGTTTATGGAAAAGCGTTGGAATATTGTTTTAGGTGATGATGCATTTAAAGCCAAGCTACTACATTTGGACAAAATTCCGCTTTCTCCATTAGTAGATGATAAAGAGGTAGTGGCATGAATCTAGATCAGCTGCAAAAGGGTCTGGAACAAGCCTTTTATACTGAACAGCACCGAATTGTCTTTTGGTATGATGCAGAACAGTCCTTTAGCGACGAAGTACAGGCATTAAAGTTGAATGATGTCCAGATTCTGAATATGGCAGAAGAGTCGAGCCTGGCGATCAAGCTCAAACTGGAACTGCAAGATCAGCAGGGCAAATACCTGCTGTATTTTCCAAGCCCAGAGCCTGAGACCGAAAAAGACTGGTTACTGGACATCAAGCTGTATTCACGCAGCTTCTATGCCGATCGTTTCTCGATTATTTTCAATGAGCTCGGTTTACAGCAGCAGAGTCTAAGAGAACATCTGGCCAAACGTGAAGAATTCCTTAAAGCCAAAGCTCGTCTGAGTACATTGAAACGCTATATCCAGCCTGATGTAGATGAACAGAATCTGGATATGGCCATGATTGCAGCTGTGGTCAAGGCCGACAGTGCCGAGCTGATGCATATTGTTCTGGCACTGGCAGATGAAATGGTACAGCAGAACCTGGCTCTGGAAGTCAATCCAGAATCCTTTGCTGAACTGGAAAAATTCCAACTGGTGCCGGCTTGGGTCACCGCATTACAGGCGGAAATTGGTTATCCAGCATCGGTTGAAGAATTGAATGGGGAAGTACCATTCAAGCTCGGTACGTTCTTTATCCGTTTGATGACTACAGGTTTCTGTGAAAGCCTGGGCGATATACCGCTATGGGCTCAGGAACTGGTGATGTCATCCGTCAGCTCCCGTGCAACAGCCAGAGCCTTTTTGTCGCGCTGGAGAGACAGCTCCAAATACTACCCAACCTTCGATACACTCTCCCAGACCGTGGCCAATGCACTGCGGATCCAAGAAAAGGTCGGGGCTTTTGATTTGGAGCAGCTGCTCGATGTCATGACCTTTGAAGTGATTGAACAAAAGATCATTGTCGATTTGGCCAGTCATATCCCTACAGCCGCCAAGGCTGAACTGGAACGTTTCAGAACGATTATTTCTGCACGTCTGGATGGCTATTGGGCCTCCAAACATAAAGATGATGCGACACGCCGTAGATATCGCACCGTCTATACGGCTTTACAGGCGGCTATTGACCTGTTCAGCCTGCGACAGCAGTTTGATGCCGGTTTCTATTTCGATTCCAGCGAAGCCTTGTATAAAGCCTATGAACAGGAGTTGTATCGTTTTGATATGGCCTATCGCCATTACAGCGCAGCCGCTCAACATGCCCATGTTGATATCCTGAAAAAACTCGATGAAGAAGTGGAAAATTGCTATGCCTACTGGTATATCGATCACTTGGCACGAAACTGGGGAGAGCGGGTTGAAGCTGAGCAACGCTTGAATGTCTGGAAAGTGGCAGATATCCCAAATCAGCAGAACTTCTACGATACCCACGTCAGACCCTTACTCAATTCTGCAACGAAACGCCGTATTGTGGTAATTATCAGTGATGCTTTCCGTTATGAAGCTGCGGTAGAGCTGCGTGATCGTATTAATGAAAAGCGTTATTCCGAAGCGACCTTGTCTTCACAGCTGGGCGTTGTCCCAAGTTACACCACACTGGGCATGGCCTCGTTATTGCCGCATCAGACTTTGGAGTACAAAGAGGCCGCATGGGATGATGTTTTAGTAGATGGGCAGTCCAGCAAAGGGACTGCAGCACGATCCAAAATTCTGGCGGCCTATAATGGATTGGCAGTCACCGCTGAAATGGTAAAAGGCTGGTCGCGTGATGAAGGTCGTGAAGCACTGAAAGACCATGAGCTGATTTACGTTTATCACAACGTGATTGATGCACGCGGTGACAGCGTCTCGACAGAATCAGAAACCTTTATGGCGGTGGAACATGCTATTGAAGAGCTGACTGAACTCAGCCGTAAAATTTTAATGCACTTCAATATTTCTACCCTGTTGATTACAGCCGACCATGGCTTCTTGTTCCAGCAAAGTAAACTGGAATCTGCGGATCGTTCAAGCTTGACTGAAAAACCTGCCAATACATTGAAGAGCAAAAAACGCTATGTGATTGGGCATGGTTTACCAGAGAGCAAGGAAGCATGGAAAGGCTCAACCCAAGCTACGGCAGGCACACTATCTGCGACTGATTTCTGGATTCCAAAAGGGGCGAACCGTTTCCATTTTGTAGGAGGCTCACGTTTCGTGCATGGCGGCATCATGCCTCAGGAAATTGTGGTGCCGGTACTGATGGTAAAACAGCTACGTGGTGAAAAGGCTGGACAGCGGACCAAGCGTAAAGTTGAGGTCATTTCTACCAAATCCACGCTGAAGATGGTCAATAACATCCAGAAGTTTGATTTGATGCAAACTGAAGCTGTCAGTGAGCTGGTCATGCCAGTGACCCTGTCGATTGCCATTTATGATGGGGATATCAAAGTATCTAGTGAAGAAACCTTGACCTTTGATAGCAGTACCGACTCTGTTGCCGATCGGGTTAAACAGGTCAGGCTGTCATTGTCCGGTACTGATTTTGACCGTAAGAAAGATTACTTCCTGGTACTGAAGGACAAAGACCTGAATATCGAAATGCAACGCTATAAGGTCACCATTGATCTGGCATTTACCGATGACTTCTCCTGATAACGAATTAACGATAGAGCGTAGCCTACATGGAATCTGCTAACGATAAAGAACTGGATCAGATGCTGAATGAACACTTTGCCGGGCGGGTGGTACGTAAGGATCTGACTAAACTGATCAAAGAAGGGGCCAATGTCCCGGTCTATGTACTCGAATACCTGCTGGGGATGTACTGTGCCTCGGATGATCCAGAGATCATTGAACAGGGACTACGTAACGTAAAGACCGTACTGGCTGAGAATTATGTCCGACCGGATGAAGCTGAGAAGGTGAAATCCCTGGTTCGTGAACGTGGCAGTTATAAGGTCATTGATCGGGTGACCGTAAAGCTGAATGAGCGTAAGGACAAATACGAAGCCTCCTTTAGTAATCTGGGTATCAAAGATGCCGAAATCTCGGCAGGCATCGTTAAAGAGTATGAAAAATTACTTGTTGGTGGTATCTGGGTCATTGCTACGCTCAGTTATTATTTTGAAGAAGGACAGACTAGTTCTCCATTTGGGGTGAGTTTACTCAAGCCGATTCAGATGCCCAATATGAATATGGAGGAGCTCTTCAATGGACGAGCAGCATTAAGCACTGATCAGTGGCGCGAGAGTTTAATCCGTTCGATCGGCATGGAACCAGCTTCGCTAAAAGAGGACGTGCAGTGGCACCTATTAGCGCGTATGGTTCCGTTCGTTGAAAATAACTATAACGTTTGTGAATTGGGACCACGTGGTACCGGGAAAAGCCATATTTACAAAGAGTGTTCACCGAATAGTATTTTAGTCTCCGGTGGGCAAACCACTGTCGCCAATCTGTTCTATAACATGAGTAGCCGCCGTATTGGTCTGGTGGGGTTGTGGGATGTGGTGGCTTTTGATGAAGTCGCCGGTATTTCCTTTAAGGACAAAGATGGCGTTCAGATCATGAAAGACTACATGGCCTCAGGATCTTTTGCCCGTGGTCGTGAACAGATGGAAGCCTCAGCTTCGATGGTTTTTGTGGGTAATATTAACCAAAGTGTTGAATCTTTGGTGAAGACTAGCCACTTATTGGCTCCGTTTCCTGAAGCTATGATCGATTCAGCATTCTTTGATCGCTTTCATGCCTAAATGCTCCACGTTATAGAAAAGATGCTCAAGTAGCCCTTAAAGAGGCAACAGCAGCTATTCCTTGCTGGGTCATGTCACATCTTCAGGTATCTGAATCTATGCCTGCTGAATTAGGGCTCTTTGACTTAGTGATTGTGGATGAGGCATCACAATCATCAATTGACGTATTACCCGTTTTAATGCGTGCTAAAAAGTTATTAGTTGTGGGGGATAATAAGCAGGTTTCTCCGAGTAATGTCGGCCTAGCAAGTGCTCAAATTGATGTATTAAGGAATCGTTATCTACATGGTCAGCCACATGCTGCATATTTAACACCAGATATGTCTTTATACGACATGGCTTCTTCTATCTATGAGTCAAGCGTGATGCTTCTAGAGCATTTCCGCTGTCATCCTGCAATCATTAGTTATAGTAATAAAAACTTTTATGGTAACCGTATTAAGCCAATGCGACTATCGAAGAAGTCTGAGCAGTTAAGCCCAGCTTTAGTCGCAATTTATACACCGCAGGGGTATAGAGAATCTAAAAACAGCAAACATATTAATCGAATAGAAGCGAAAGCAATTATTGAGGAAATGAAGCTACTTATTAAAGATGAACGATATACGAATAGATCAATTGGCGTGATCTCGTTGCTAGGTCCAGCACAGGCTGAGTTCATTCAATCAGAAGCTTTGAATGAGTTTGGCGCAGGAACTCTTACTAAGGTTCAATTTGCTTGTGGAGATGCTTCAGCATTTCAGGGTGCAGAAAGAGATATTATTTTCTTATCTATGGTAGCAGATCCTGAGAATTGTCATGCTTTGAGTCGATCTGATCATGAACAGAGATTTAACGTGGCTGCAAGTCGTGCTCGTGAAAGGATGTATCTTGTCCACTCCGTGAATCGTGATCATATATCTCCAAAAGATCTAAGGCTGAATTTACTCAATCATTTTTATGATTTGCAAGAAGATCAAAAAGCATCATTTGAAGCAAAATTAGACTTGTGTGAATCGGAGTTTGAAAAATCTGTATTTACGACACTCCATGAAATGGGTTACACAGTTACTCCACAGGTTAAGGTTGGTAGCTATCGAATCGATTTAGTCGTTGAGTCAGATGGTGATCAGCGTTTGGCTGTTGAATGTGATGGTGATAGCTATCATGGGCCAGAACAATGGCATGATGACATGATTCGTCAACGTGCTTTAGAACGTGCAGGATGGACATTCTGGAGATGCTTTGCATCAAGCTGGGAAATTGAAAGATTTAACATGATTCAATCATTACAAGCAAAATTAAATTCTATGGGGATTACAGCTACACATGGTATGAGTAGTTTAGTTAATGATGTTGAACATAAAGAATGGCTAGATGACGAATCTGAAATGCGTGGGAAAAGTGATATCGAAAAAGATTTGTTAATTGTTTAATTGTACTAGCTTCTATTTAAATGGATTCGCTAGCGGATACTTACGGAACTAAAGATTATATAAGTAATCTTTAGTTCCTAATATTTTACTCGGGTAAAAATAGGTTAAACATTTTTATTGTCATCAACCTATATAAGAAACCAGTTTTGATTTCAACTTCCACCACTTTTAACTTCGGTTATTTATGGGAGGATTACCATGCCAAAAGTGCAGGTAAGACTGACAACACTACAGGTACACAATCAAATAGCCTAAGCAATATTCATGATGATGAACAAGGAAAAAATTTCGTTTTTTCCTTTAAGCCATTGGTGCTCAAGAGTTTGGTGTTGAGTATTGCAGCGATTACTGGAGTGAATGTTTGGGCAGATGATAACTACGCTCATACTTCAACCGAGACAGCTTTAGGTTCAGCGAGAGGTACACCGCATGCCACAACAACTACAGCAGGAAGAATTACCGCAGTGGGTGGCATTACTGTAACCACTGACCCAGCGACAGCAGGCACAAGTATTGATGATATTGATTCATTTACAATGGGTGGGGTAACGACAACCAAAGCAGCCGACCCAGCTAAAGTAGCAGCCTTTATCAATGCAGCCAATAAAGGCGGAAATATTGCGGTTGGGATAAATAGTAGTGCAATGGGAACGGCAAATATTGCATCGGGTAATAATAGCAGTGCAATAGGTAGCCAAAACACTGCCAGCAAAGCACGTAGCAATGCCATTGGTTCACGCAACCAAGCCACAGGCGCACATGCCAATGCCATTGGTTCAGGTATTGATAATACTGTCTTTACCACAGGTACAGGCGGTGTCATTACTTCCGTTGATGGTATTCCGATTACCACCACCGCAACAACGATTGCAGGTTTAACTGATACAAACATCACAGCGATTGATGGCAAGACCAGTCTAACTTATGCAGAAAGATCAGCATTTATAGCTGCACTAAATAAAGGAGTAAATAAAGCTTCGGGTATCGCAGCCAGTGCGGTCGGTGTGAGCAATAATGCCAGTGGTATAGGTAGTAATGCAGTTGGTTTTGCTAATACCGCATCGGGTAATTATGGCAGTGCAGTTGGTTTTGCTAATACCGCATCGGGTAATTATGGCAGTGCAGTGGGTTTTAATAATACGGCATCAAGTGACTATAGTGTTGCATTGGGATTAAGCAATCAAGTTAGTTCTTATCTTTCGAATGGGTATGGGACAGCAGTAGGTGCATATAACTTAGTTAAACATGGCGATTTGAACCGTACCGGGTTTGTCGGAGAGTCAATATTCTGAGAGACTATCCTGATGACAAAATTAAAATATACCCCTGAAATCAGAGAAAGAGCGGTTCAATTATTGATTGAATCCGAGAAAGATTATCCATCGAATTGGGCTGCGATCACAGCTATTGCTCCCTGAGCAGTATACTGCGCAAGAGCTGTACTCCTGAAACACTACGTGTTTGGTATCAAAAATATTTAAATAAACAAAATCCAATTAAAGTACAGCAGCTTTCAGACCAAGAACGTATCAAACAACTGGAACGCGAAAATAAAGAACTGCAACGTGCGAATCAAATTCTACGTAAAGCAGCTGCTTTTTTCGCTCAGGCGGAGCTCTGTTAGCGGCAGTGTAAAAATGACCCCCTTGGTGACATATTCAGCTCCTACAAAATTCAATAGTAGCTGAAGATCGACTTAATGCGACAGAACCGAAATATTGCCTCAAATAACTAAGGTTCGGTTACTAGGTCTGTAAAACAAACCCATTGCAGAATAGTGTTTAACTATCACTGATTATTGTTGCTTAATACAGGTTTTAACAGTGGTTACTTTTTTGGTTACTACAATATAGAATATCACAATAATATTAATAAAAAACAAATATATAAATATTTATGTGATGCGTAATATACGCATCATATATATTTGCTTCTATTTTGATATAATTGATCCAATCAATCCATTCATAGGTTTCATTTAAATTTCATGAGTCTTACTGAAATTAAGGTTCGCCAAGCACATTGCACGGAAAAAACTTATTTTTTATCCGATGAAGATGGACTTAGCCTGAAGATTGAGCCGAGTGGAAGAAAATCTTGGTGCTATCGCTATACAGATCCACAAACAAAAAAACGTCGCCGCATTCAGTTAGGGCTTTATCCTGATTTATCGCTGAAAAAGGCACGACAAGTCAGAGATGACTTTAAAGACAATAATTTCTGTTTTGAACATGATACTGCCTCTAATGTCATCACCTTTGGTAAGGTCGGGGAGGAGTGGTTACAGTTCAAACTGAAGAATGCCTTCAACGATCTACCCCGCTGTGGTGTACTACAGTTAGCAGAAAGATGCTTACAGCAAGATATTTATCCAGACCTTCAGGATTTACCTTTTCAAAACATCAAGCGTTATGACCTGGTTTCAGTAATCAAAAAAATAGAGGGACGCCAAGTAAAAGAACCTGTCAAGAAAGCTTGTAGTTATTTGAACCAAATTTATGACTACGCTGTAGCGATGGGTTATTGTGAATTCAACATCGCGCATGGTTTAAATAAAATCGCCATTAACAATAAAATCAAAAAGAATTATCCGTATTTGAAAGCGGAGGATATATCTGATTTTAAGTATAAATTACAAAAATTGGATGCCCATCCGATTATTAAAAAAGCACTGATGTTTAAATTATATACTGGAGTGCGAGGGGCTGAATTGTTATTGTCTGAGCCTCATCATTTTGATTTAAATGAAAAAATATGGAAAATACCTGCCTTGCATATTAAACAGTTTCGACGAAAAGTCATATTAGGCCATGAGATTCCAGATTTTTTAGTTCCACTTTCAAATCAGGCTTTAGAGATTTTGAAAGACGTCATGCAGTGGTCATACGGTGAAAAATATCTTTTTGCTAGCCCTCGCAAACACAATCAACCGATTCATTTTAATACTCTAAATATGGCCATACGTAAGATGGGGTATGGCAAACATCAACTATCTTCTCATGGATTACGTTCAACTTTTAGTACCATTTTGAATGACTCAGGTTTGTTCCAAGATAATTGGATTGAGGCACAACTTTCACATATTGATAAGAACCGTACCCGTGCCAGCTATAATCACGCTGACTATTTAGCTCAACGGACTGAAATGATGCAGTGGTGGGGTGATTATTTAAGTACTAGTAAGTGAAAATCGTACTTTTAAACATAAACTTAAAACATGATGGGGTGTCAAATGGATAGTAAACAATATACTTATCGTGTTAAATGGTCAGCAGAAGATAATGGGTATGTTGGATTGTGTGCTGAGTTTCCATCATTGTCTTGGCATGATGCGGATCAGTCTAAAGCATTCTCAGGAATAGAGAAGCTCGTTGCTGATGTTGTCGCTGATATGATTAGCAATAATGAAAAAGTTCCTACACCACTCTCCGGAAAAATATAGTGGTCAGTTTATTGTCATTGTTCTCAGTGGTTTAACAAAAACTAGCCCTCGCAGCCGCAGAACGTGGCGTGGACATAAATTGTTTAGTATCAGTAAAAAGAGCGATGTAATTTTAGTCTGTACTAATGAGTGATAGAGCAGGACAGGAGCAGGAACTTATGCTTCATATATTCAGTAAATTGTATGTTTTTGAATTAATAGGTATTTTTAAATAAAGCTTTCTTTAATTTAGTGCTTTTTATTTAAAAAATTAATTTTAAAAACAACTTAGGCTAATTGATAAACACTATCTGGAAAGATTAAAAGAAAATATTTTTTAATTTCTGCTAAGTCATTTAAGGCAGGTTCTCTTTCAAGCAGTTGAAATGTCCAAATAAGTACAGCCTGATGATTATCATAACAAGTATTTACTCCAAGAAAATTAGCCATTCCATAACTTCTATTGATGTTCATTTCTTTAATTAATTGATTTCCTAAGTCACGAGCTTGCTGGCTGATCAATAATTCATTTGGCATCACGGTGAGTAACTCCACAAAATAATCTGATGCAGGTTCAATCCTCATACGTAAGAAGTTATAATCTAATTGTGATAGATAAATTATACTTTCTATGAGTTAAAATAACCTGCTGTAGGTTTAATTTAGCAAAGTATTACCAATTCAGCAACTTAAAATAACTCACAGCAAGTTATTTTTTGTAATTAAATTGATATATGATTACTTGTAAGTTATCCAGCCTCATGGGCGATCGAAAAATTTTAAAATTAAGTGACGTGGTACATGCAACAGGTATCAATCGCAATACGCTGACAAGTATGTATTATGACCGTGCTGTACGTATTGAATTACCAGTCGCTGATAAGTTGTGTAAGTACTTTAACTGTACGATGAATGATTTGTTTGAGTTTAAGGAAGAAGTTGAAGAAAAAGATTAACCAATACTTCTTTTGATAAGTTTCTCTACAGGTCTAATACTGGATTTTATAAAATTTCATCGAAAACAGAGATTTACTTTATTATTTATATAAAGGAATAAATCGAATGATAGAGGTATTTTTCTTATAACTTAGTTAAGAAGAAGAGCTAATGACCCACAATAGCTGTAACTATTGTGGGTTTGTTCCATGTAATGCAAATGGCCGTACACGGAATTTAAAATGACTTCACTGCAATTCTCATCTTACGTTGCGATTGTATTTATTGCAAGATTTTGAGTCTTTTTACATGATTTTTCATTTAACGATTTAAATTTCTTCTTTTTATCATTTTGATAATTTTAAGTACCTGATCTTGACGTCATAGTGTTTGAGATCGAACGTTCGATAGATGTCCGCAATCCATCGAATAGCTGAACCTCATTTGAGGTGCGAAGATAGTCCAAGATATTTTCGCTCAAGAATTCTATAATTGAACCGTACCGGGTTTGTCGGAGAGTCAATATTCTGAGATGAGAAGTATTGCTTCGCAAGACGTAGCGAAGCGTAGTGTCCCGATGACAAAATTAAAATATACCCCTGAAATCAGAGAAAGAGCGGTTCAATTATCGATTGAATCCGAGAAAGATTATCCATCGAATTGGGCTGCAATCACAGCACTTGCGCCTAAGATTGGCTGTACTCCTGAAACACTACGTGCCTGGCATCAAAAGCATTTAGATCAGCAAAATCCTATTAAAGTACAACAGATATCTGATCAAGAAAAAATGAAGCAAATGGAACGTGAAATTAAAGAATTAAAGCGTGCCAATGAAATTCTACGTAAAGCAGCCTCTTTTTTCGCCCAGGCGGAGCTAAGTGTCAATGGCATTCTAAAATTGACCCCTTTTACCTTACAAATGGCAAAGTAAAATTGACCCCTTTGATCTCGTATTAAGTTTCAACCTGGGGCTGAATCGCAATTCTTTTTTTATCCTTCAAACGATAACTCTCACCCGATATCTGTACCACATGACAGTGATGTAATAGCCGATCTAACATCGCAGCGGTCAACGTAACATCATCCGCAAATGACTTAGACCATTGGCTAAAGGGTAAGTTACTCGTCAATATCGTACTGCCTTTTTCATAACGCTTGGCAATCACATTAAAGAACAAATTCGCTTCTTCACGTCCAAACGGTAAATAACCAATTTCATCGATATTAACCAAGGGGGTCAGTTTTTAAATGCCGTTAGGGGGGTATTTTTACACTGCCGCTAACACTAGACCGCCCATACAAATAATGGTGGATTTTATCCATAACAATAAAGATCGATATGGTGTTGATGCGATTTGTAGGATTTTACCGATCGCAGCTTCAACCTATTACCGAACTTTAGATCTCGCTGACAATCCAGAACATCAAGCGAAACGAGATCTACATGATGAGCATCATGCTGAACAAATTAAACGAATTTGGAAGCAAAGTTCAGGTCGATATGGTGTACGTAAAGTCTGGCAAAAATTAAA
Source organism: Acinetobacter sp. Res13-Abat-PEC15-P4-01 (assembly GCF_015676285.1). NCBI lineage: Bacteria > Pseudomonadati > Pseudomonadota > Gammaproteobacteria > Moraxellales > Moraxellaceae > Acinetobacter > Acinetobacter sp. Res13-Abat-PEC15-P4-01. The sequence continues at coordinate 27,604 of NZ_JADAIN010000026.1, forward strand.
ACGTGAGGGTTATGTTATTGCACGTTGTACAGTTGCTCGATTGATGCAAAAGCTAGGTATACAAGGTGTTTGGCGTGGTAAGAATATATGCTAAATACATCAGCAATATTAGGGACAAGACTATTCCGATTAGCCCTATCATTTTAAACATCCTATTTAAAATATTTTTGTATAATGATACATTTTGTATCATTATTAATATATTTGATTTTTTAGACATGTCAACAAAAAATCGAGAAGGTCGACTTTAGTTGTAGATTGTAAGTTTGAAAAATATTATTTAATTATTTTAAAACATAGACTTATGTTGATTTAATCTTGAAAAGAAGAAGTTGTTGATTGAAGGTTTGTAAAAATCTGAAAATAAATCCAAGGAATAGTGTATGTAATTGAATAGCCGTACTTATTTTTATATTTCTAATGAAATGATTTTTGACAAGCTGAAGTCGGATATCGATGAATATATCGAAGTTTGGTATAGCTCAAAGAGCTGTTGTGCTTCCAATGATTAGTGTTTCCCATTAGCTTATGAAGTGATTCATCAAAAGATGGTTAGATGTGTCAATAATTGGAGGAACTATTCGTAGAATCTATTTAATTTTGATTAGAATAAGACCTTAAACTTTATAGTTATATCCTTAAATTACAAGGTATTACACAACTGAAATTTTCACGAGTGACTTATAATATATTGAGATGATTAGATAACGCTAAGCACTCAATTTAACATAATCAAGATTATACGAAATCAACATGTTAGAACCCATTCAAAATGTCTATATTCTCACCAATAAAAATGTCTAGTTTATGATGGCTTAAACATCATGGACTGGATATGAAATATAGATGCTGATCACTATGTCTGACAAAGAAATTCAACGTCTTGCAGTTCTGCAAGACGTTCGAGATTATCGTATTACACAAGTCCGTGCTGCTGAAATCCTTAATCTTTCAACCCGTCAAATTACCCGGTTATTACAGAAGCTCAATCAAGATGGTGTTTCAGGTATGGCGCATGCCAGTCGTAGTCAACCTGGCCATCGTCGCCATGATGATTTATTAAAATCAAAATGTCTTTCCATTATTTCTGAACATCTGCTGGGATTTGGACCTACCTTGGCCCATGAGAAGCTCAGCAGCATGTTTGACCTGAATATCCCGGTAGAAACGCTTCGGCGCTGGATGACTGCAAATGACCTCTGGATTCCACGATCCAAGCGCCTTAAACGTCCATATCAGCCACGTTATAACCGGGATTGCTTCGGTGAGCTAATCCAGATTGATGGCTCATATCATGACTGGTTCGAAGGACGCGCTGCTAAGTGTTGCTTGCTGGTTTATATCGATGATGCCACTGGAAAGCTGTTGCATCTGCACTTCTGTGAGGCGGAAACGACCTTCGACTATATGCTTTCAACCCGAGCCTACATTGAACAATACGGTAAGCCTCTGGCCTTTTATAGCGATAAACATTCGGTCTTCCGAGTGAACCAGAAATCGAGCCAGGACAGCAAAATCACGCAATTCGGCCGGATTCTGAATGAGTTAAATATTGATATTATCTTTGCCAACTCACCACAGGCTAAAGGTCGCGTAGAACGCGCGAATAGAACCCTTCAAGACCGTTTGATCAAGGAGATGCGTCTGGAAGGCATCAGTTCAATTGCCAAAGCCAATGCCTGGCTACCCTGCTTTATTGAGCAGTTCAACCAGAAGTTTGCCAAGTGTGCGCGAAATTCAAAGAACTTACATCGTCCGCTAACTGAATCTGATGCTGAGCTGGAGGATATATTCACCTGGCAGGAAACGCGTAAGGTCACGCAGAACCTCACCATCACGTATGACAAGTGTATTTATCTGCTTGAACCGACAGAGCTAAATCATAAGCTTGTTGGGCAATACATTTCATTTCTGGAGTACCCGGATGGCACTTTGGCCCTCATGCATGAAGGACGAAAGCTCAACTACAGCATCTTCAATAAATTGGCTGGGCTGCAGCAAAATGAGATTGTTGAGAATAAACGGTTAGGTTCAGTCCTGGCGCATATTCAACAGCAACATGAAGTATTGGAAAAACAAAATAAACGTTCCCGGGCCAAGAAAAGTATGCCGAGTCGTAAAGCTCAGAAAGCTGTTATTGAACAAAGAAATTTAAATCCTGTGCTTGACTCTTGTGGTTAAAAACAGGACATTTTAAATGGTTTATCGCATAGACATTTTAATTGGTGAATAACACAACATGTAACTCCAAAATAGAAATGTCCGGTTTCTCCAAAGTAAAAAGGCTTTGTTGCACAAAGATTTGGAATGCAAAGCGCCCCTAATTGAGCCAAATTTAAGGCGTAACTTGGGTAAGTGGTCGACCTAATTCCGTAAATCTGTTGAGGACTGCTACACGTGCATGAATTTCATTCACCTGACTAGGAAAGCTTCTTGCCATTAATTTATCGCCTAATAATTTGATGCAGTGCATCTTAGTTTCAACCAAACTTCGCCGATGATAGCCTGACCATTTTTTCCATAGTGTCCTGCCTAAACGTTTAATTGTTCGAAGTCATTCATTTCGCTCTAGCGAGCTACTCTTTGTATCTTTCCATGGTTTCGCATTTTTTCTAGGTGGAATCACCGCATGCGCTTGCCGATCTGCAATGACCTGACGGCATTGCTTGGTGTCATAAGCTCCATCGGTATAAACAGAGTCAATCCGCTCATCTTGTGGAATCTGATCAAGTAAATCACCAAGCACCTGTGAATCACTGACATTATTGGTTGTAAGCTGAACTGCTCGTATTTGTAGGGTTTTGGCATCTATACCAATATGAAGTTTACGCCATTGGCGACGATATTCAGATCCATGTTTCTTGCGTTTCCATTCGCCCTCACCTAGAAACTTCATGCCTGTAGAGTCCATGAGTAGATGCAGCCCATCGCTACTTTTTTGGTAGCTGATTACAATATCAATATGCTTTTGTCTTCTACAAAGCGTGGTGTACGAATATCACTGATATTCGGGGCTGCTCATCCGCAAAGTTTAATCAGACTTTGCACAAAGCCAGTGACCATACGTAAAGACAGACGGAATAAGGATTTAATCATTAAGCAGCATTGGATGGCTGCGTCGGAGTAGGTTTGATTTCGCCCTTGTTTGCCTTTTGATGGAGCATACCATTGCGTAGCAGGATCAAACCAAATGGCAATATTTCCGCGACTCATGAGTGCTCGGTTATATGCGGGCCAATTGGTTGTGCGGTAGATTTTGTGTGTAGGCTTCTTCATTTGAAAATTATATCGCTGAAAAAGCCTTTACAGATAGGTTTGTGCAACAAAGCCATTAATATGATGAAAACCAAAACTAAAAAATTCGAAAATGATTCACAATTGTACTAAAAGGTAAATTATTTGGTCTTTTACAATACCCTTTTTATACTCATAATGACATAATAGTTGCAGTGGATTTATCCACTTAATAGTTATTCAAGTTAAGAATGACTAATAATCTATAAAAAGGTGTAAGATGATTCAAAATATTATTCGTGGCGCTATTTTTACTTGCGCACTAGGTATGTCTATTAATGCTGTTGCGGCTCAACATACAGTTTCTGTTGGCTATGCGCAAACAAAAGCGGAAGACTTTAAAGATTTAAAAGGTGTGAATGCACAATATCGCTTTGAAAGCGAATCTCCTGTAGGCGTGGTGGTTTCAACATCATATGTATCTGGTGATGACAAATCTAATTATGGTTTTGGCGAAGAAAAAGCTGAAGTTAAATCTTTTTCACTTTTAGCTGGTCCAGCATACCGCTTTAATGAGTATGTAAGTGCATATGCTTTGGCAGGATTTGCTAATGTTAAGGGCGATTACAGTGATCGTGAATTTGATGGAAGTTACAGCTATTCAGAAAGCATTACTAAAACATCATTTGCATATGGTGTGGGCGTAGCTGTTAATCCTGTGCAAAATGTATCTGTACATGTAGGTTATGAAGGTACGAAGGTTAAATTTAATGGAGAAAGCGCTAAGTTAAACGGATTTAACATTGGTGTAGGTTACCGTTTCTAAAATAATTTAGTTTTAATGGTCTCCAAGACAACTCAAAAGCCCTCAAAAATTAATCTGCACCCAAAAAATTGGACACACAGTCTGATTTGAAGGGTGCATTTTTATGTCAAGACAAAGAAGAACACTAGAGTTCAAGTTGGAAGTAGTACAGCATTTTATATCTACTTCTGATGGACAAAAAAGAACTGGAGCACGTTTCGGTATTGATGAAAGTCATGTAAGAAATCGGGCTAACTTATATAAATTACATGGTTTAGATGGTCTTAGAACCTCCAGAAGAACCTACACTCCTAAAGAAAAAGAATCTATTTTGTTGTACCGTATTAAGAAACACAGGTTTGGTTGTGAACCATAAGTGTGTACAGCGTCTTATGCAATCTATGAAGCTTAAATCGCGGATTAGAGCTGTGAAATATCGTTCCTATAAAGGTGAGATTGGTAAAATTGCTAACAATATATTACAGCGACAATTCAAGGCAGATAAACCTAATCAGAAGTGGGTTTAAGTGGGTTACTGATGTGACTGAGTTTAATGTTCAGAGTGATAAACTTTATCTTTCACCGATTATGGACCTATTTAATATTCCAAACTCAGCACAGACCAACCTTTTCGATAATCAGTATGATGCTACAGGATGCTCTCAGTAAACATAAACCAAACGATACCCTAATTTTACATTCTGATCAGGGCTGGCAATATCAAATGTTTCTCTATCAACAACAAGTTAACCAGCAAGGCCTAATTCAAAGTATGTCACGTAAAGGTAATTGCCTAGATAATGCAGCAATGGAAAGCTTCTTTGGAATTATAAAATCAGAGTGCTTCCATGGAGAGCAATTTAAATCAGTTGATGAGCTGGAACAAAAGGTGAAAGAATATATACACTATTACAACCATGAAAGAATCAAGGTTAAATTAAAAGGACTGAGTCCTGTACAGTACAGAATTCAGTCCTTAAAAGTCTCTTAATATCTTGTCCAGCTTTTTGGGGTCAGATCACTTTGAGGGCTTTTTTTAGGTAATCTTCCTTAGGGTGACGGAATAATAGTGAACTGCTGGCCACGATTATTACTACAGGTATACATCTTCATTTTTCCATTATAAATATCTAGACATTTACCACTATCTTGACTACGAATACGATAACCATCAAAAAACCATTTTTGATTGGCTTGGTTATTACACTGATATGCAATAACCTGAGCGCCATCATTTTTATTTGCTCCAGATACGTCTAAGCATTTTCCTTGCACAGTTATGCTTTTATCTTGATTGTAATTAAATTTTTGATGGGACGTACTTTGACAACGTGATGCCAAAAGTTCTTTTTGATTGAAGGGGCTCAATTCGACACAACGATTATCATGAGTACGAATTTGCAATGTTCTTAAACTATTAAGAGCAGGTATCGATGGGTTATCTATAGTAGTAGTTATTTCTTTATTTACAACTACTGGTACAGGAGATTCAACAACGATACATGCAGTTAAAAGTACACTTGAACTAACTAGAAGTATAAATTTTAACATTTTATTTAAAATATAAATTAAAGATAACATATAATATAATATAATTCAAAATTGTGTATTAATAATGAATTAATAGATCTCTTTCATAACTCATTTTTCATTCAATTCTAAGTTGTAAATTCCAGCAATTAAATTGAATCTTAAACCGAGCCTTTTCCCTCTATTTCGATAGCGCTCTGAAAGTATTTTGAAGGTCTTGAGTACACCAAATACATGCTCAATTCCTATTCTTCTTTTATTGATTTCACGGTTGTGTTGTTTTAATACAGGATCTAATTTACATCCTCGTTTTGCTTTTATTGGTATTAAACTTTTTTCATAAATCGCATAGATCCCTTGATAACCTTTATCCGCTAATACAAATGATTCTTTTGGAATTAAATGCTGATTTCTTTTAAATAATTCAAAGTCGTGTACTGCACCTTTGCACATACATAAACTTAGGATTTGCTGTGTTTTATAGTGAATGATCGCTTGTACTTTAAACGTATGGGCCTTTTGCTTGCCGCTATAGCTTTTCTTCTGTTTTTTTAGGACGTTGTACGACTATTTCTGTTGCATCTACGATAACAACATCCCAATCTAAACCTCCACCAACAGGTAATTTTTTCGGTAAATTAAATTTCTTAGAGCGGATTATAGATATGCGCTTTTTTATATTGTATCTTCTGAATCAGAATTCAGATTTATTTAACATAACTCTTATACACAGCCCAGGTTAGTCCTGGGCTTTTTGTTCGATCTGATCATTGGAAGCAAACATGCCAGGATTCGTGAACCGGATATTATTCTGACAGCTTTCGCAGAGCATCAATCCTGCAATTTTTTGAACATTTCCCCTTGATTCACATAAGATACAAGGCTGAGGAAAAGAAACAAGATTGGCCGAATTAACAACAAATTCGCTCATAATTAAAAATTCCTAGTGAGAACTCACTATTTTCAAATAAATTTCATACACTTAATATTAAAAATTGGTAATTTTGAGAACTTTTGTCGAAAATAATTTGAGAACTCATATATTTTATTTATTTTTCAATAGTTTGAGTGGTATTTAGCCTCATAGTTGAGAACTATGGTGAGTTCTCACTATAATTTTTAAAAAACATATATTTATTACAAATATGACCGTTTTTTGAGAACTCATTTTTAGAGCACATAAATAGCCAATTCATTTGCCACTTTTCATATCCAAACGACTGGTAAAAGTGACAAAATCATTACTCATTTATTATAAAAATATTTTGATACCACTTAAGATATTGATAATTAATATTAAAATAGCTAATGTTGGTATCATTCCAACAATACAAGTGATACCAAAAAAACTATTTATTAAACAATAGTTTAAGGTGTAAAAAGTGCCTTTTGTTGGTATCATAAGCGGTATCATTAAATTTATATATAAACCAATAATTTAACTACTTTTCTTTCTATTTTTTGGTATCAGATTCTTCATCATAATTAATCGTCTGCACCCTTTATAAATCGTGGATTTTGAGCTTTTATCTTTAGATGCGTGGTGTGTGAACCAAAAATTGCCGGTATGTACCGGCTCCCAATCCATTTCATTGACTGAACTGACAGTAAAGATAGTGCTTGGCCAAAAGAGATCCTGGCTATTGTGTTTCTAAGAGAAAAATCTATAAGCGCAAACTCTAGCCTACAGATCAAAAATAAAACCCAAGTTAAAACGCTCTTACA
>NZ_JADAIN010000027.1:0-34486 GCF_015676285.1 Acinetobacter sp. Res13-Abat-PEC15-P4-01
CTGGTGAGATATTACAACATGAATGGACTGATTTTAGTCATAATCGTAACCTTGCTTTAGCTGGCTGCTTAAAAAAGAGTGACTATATTTTAATCTTTGATGCTGATGATGTTATAGAAGGGGATTTGCAGCTCCCAGAATTAAACAAAGATGCTTACTATTTACAACTCACTGATGAAAATAAAACAACAAGATATTTAAGAAAATTAATTATAAAAAACAATGGCTGTTATCAATGGCGTGGTGTATTGCATGAGTTCTTGGAAAGTTCTCAAAGTAATGAGAATACGGAAGAGGTTTTAGGCAATTATGTTGTTATTTCCGGACGTAAGGGAAGTCGAAGCTTAGATAAAAATAAATATCTAAAAGATGCTGAGTTGTTAGAAAGAGCTTATCTTTCAGGGAATGATCCGGATTTGTTACCACGATATGCGTTTTACTGTGCACAATCTTATAAGGATGCTGGATTAATCGATAATGCGATTGAATGGTATCAAAAACGGATTAAATTAGAAGCAGGTTGGTATGATGAAAAATACTGCAGTTTCGAACAATTGGGTTTACTTTACGAATCCCAAAAAAATTATAAAGAAGCACATTATTATTGGCAAATGGGAATTGCGCATGATTCACAACGAGCCGAATGTTGGTATCATGCTGCTAGGTGTTATAGTTGGAATCATCACAAAGAACTTGCTTACTGTTTTGCAAAACAGGCCAGTGAAATCAAGATACCTGAAGGAAATCGCTTATTCATACAAAAAGATATATATAATTTCTGGTCATTGTATGAGTGGTGCTTAAACGCCTACAGGCTGGGGAAAATTGAAGAGTCTTATCAAGCTTTTAAAAAACTCGTTATATGCTGTCCCGAAGACCTTGTGAATCGTTTAACGAACCAACTCAAAGAGTATCGATCGTTGATTATGCAGGATACCTTTTATGAGGGACAATCTTTAGCATTTCATTTACAGCGTATAGGCAAAAGAGCACTATTAGAACAAATTTTAAATTCGAGGTGAGTGTCTGTTTTTTCATCAAATTGTCACAAATATAATGGATACTCGATGGAAATATGGGTTCATCTGTCATATTTGCCGGAAATATTACAAATATTATTTCAGGCGGAAATCTAATATTTTGCGAAAATTAATTTTATTAAATTGGTGTAAATTATTGAATATATTTAATAAAAACATTGGATAAGTCGCAGGGACTGAGAAATAATGAAGTGAAGAAAGTAAAAAATTCACTTCATTGGAGAGCTATTTGTCATATAATTGTCACAATTTAATTGAACAATAAGCGCATTCTAATATTCGCTTACCTTCTGCATGAATTCGAATTTACCTCCCGTCTCAGATTCTGCACCATCGTCTCAAGCTGCTAAATCGACGAATGTGCATGTACCTACACCGAAATTTTTTATGCCGGTGTTTCTGACGATTATTATTGCAACCTTGATTTATATTGGGGTGCAAGTTAGTGCAGATTTAGCACATGTTCCACCTTTAAGCCTTTATTCAGTCATTCTTTTAGCGACTGCTTTATTCATTGCCTTAGGCTTTGAATTTGTAAACGGTTTCCATGATACCGCCAATGCTGTAGCTACAGTCATTTATACCAATGCTTTGCCTGCACCAGTTGCGGTGATGTGGGCTGGTTTTTGTAATTTCCTTGGGGTAATGGTCGCAAGTGGTGCTGTTGCTTACGGAATCATTGCATTGCTTCCTGTTGAATTAATCATGAATGTGGGGAGTGGTGCTGGTTTTGCGATGGTATTTGCCATGCTGATTGCTGCGATTCTTTGGAATTTAGGCACTTGGTTTTTGGGTATTCCTGCATCGAGTTCTCATACCTTGATTGGTTCAATTTTAGGTGTGGGGATCATGAACTACATTTTGCATGCATCCAGTGGTGCAAGTGGTGTAGACATGGATCAGGTCATTAAAGTTGGGAAAGCATTGTTGTTTTCTCCTTTAATTGGCTTTGCTTTTGCAGCAGTGGTGTTCCTGATTGTTAAAAAGTTATTTAAAAAGCAACTTGAACTATTCCAGCCACCCGAAGGCAATAAGCCACCGCCACCTTTGATTCGTGCGATTCTTATTTTTACCTGTACGGGTGTAAGTTTTGCACATGGCTCAAATGATGGTCAAAAAGGTATGGGACTTATCATGCTGATTTTGATTGGGATTGTGCCTTTGGCTTATTCTTTAAACCGTGGTCTGGATCAACAGCATTTACAGTCATTTTCACAATTGTCTGGTCAAACTGCGACAGCGATTTATGCCGAACATGCTGATATTCCTGATGAGCAAGCACGTGCAACGATCACTAAGTTTATTCAAACCAAAGAAATGAATACTGCTGTGGTACCTGCTTTGGCAAGTTTGACTGATCATTTGGGTGAGCGTGTTGGAAAGTTTGGGAATCTTCAGGATATTCCTGAAGCTGAAGTCTCTTCTTTACGCAATGATATGTATTTAAGCACAACAGCATTTAAACGTTTGGAAAAAGCAGATCAGCTTCCAAAAATGGATGAAGCTCAAGCTAAGGTTGTGAAAGATTATCGTAAAAATCTCGATTCATTCCTACAGTATATTCCAAATTGGGTGAAAGTTGCTGTTGCCTTGGCTTTGGGTTTGGGTACGATGGTGGGTTGGAAGCGTATTGTGGTGACTGTGGGAGAACGTATTGGTAAGCATCATATGACCTATGGTCAAGGGATGTCTGCTGAACTTGTCGCAATGTCCACTATTGCAGCTGCGGATGGTTTTGGTTTGCCTGTATCAACAACACATGTACTCAATAGTGCGGTTGCAGGAACGATGGTTGCCAACAAATCGGGTTTGAATTTTGCGACGGTTAAAACGATTCTTTCAGCTTGGATCTTTACCTTACCCGCAACCATTTGTTTATCCGGCGGACTGTTCTGGTTATTGTTAAAAGTATTTAATTAAGATCAGTCTTATTGATTCGTTCAAACATGAATATTGATATGATCAGCATTGAAATCTAAAATCTCAAAAAGTGTACTTCGGTACACTTTTTTTAATGCTGCATGAGTTTTTGCAATGTGAATAACACAATTTCACCATTGAAAAAAATTTTTAGAATAACTATGGTGTGGCAGTAAATCACACTTGAGAAAAATGAGCATGTATTTAAGAAAAGCCCTGTATGCTGCTGTATTATTTGGAATGTCTTTACCTGTTTTGGCTCAGGGAATTGTATTAAATAATGAAGATATCCGTACAGATTTAAACTGGTTAAATCAACAAGGTGTGATTCAAATCAGCACTTCAACCTGGCCAATGAGTGGTGATGAAATTCAACGTGCGTTGTCTCAAGCGAAGATTTCCAACAATACACAACAAAAAGTCATTGATTCAATTCAAAATGCATTAAAAGCGGATAACCAAACAGTAAAACTGGGGCTATTTGCAGAAACAGATCAGAAAAATATTCCACAGGCATTTGGTGACAGTCAAAAGGCCCAGTATGTGGGTTCACTTGAGTTTAATGCAGGTGGTGAAAACTGGGATGCCAAACTACGTGTGAATGGAGAAAAGGATCCTCAAATTGATAATCGTCGTGATGTCAATGTTGAAGGTTCATACATTGCAGGAAAGTTATGGAATCAATGGGTCATTGCTGGTCAAATCCCAACATATTGGGGACCTGGGCATGATGGAAGTTTGATTCGTGGTGATGCCAGCCGTCCAGTCTATGGGTTTACAGCGCAACGCGCTGAACAAAAAGCGTTTGAATCTAAATGGCTGTCTTGGATTGGACCTTGGCAATATCAAGCATTTGCTGGACAGCTAGATGACTATAAAGCTGTGCCTGATACACGATTACTAGGAATTCGATTAACTACACAACCTTTACCTTATTTAGAGTTGGGCGCATCACGTGCTTTTCAAATTGATGGGGAAGGGCAACCTGGTAGTGCTAAAGCATATTGGAACGCATTTATCGGTAAAGATAATGAATGTGCAGATAGTACCTGTACAGGTGTTGGGAATCCATCAAACCAACTTGCAGGTTTTGATGCCCGTTTAAATCTTCAATCCTTATTAAATGTTCCTGTAAGTTTTTATGGGCAGTATATTGGTGAAGATGAAGCAGGAATGCTGCCTTCTAAGAAGATGTATTTAGCGGGTGCTGATTACTCATCAAGCTTTAAAAATTTGCCCTACCAACTTTATGTTGAATGGGCGGATACTACAACAAATGATGATCCTTTAGGTATTTCTTATGCCCACCATGTGTACAAAGACGGTTACTATCAGCAAGGTTTCCCACTGGGGCATGCGATGGGTGGGGATGGTGAAATGGTTTCTGTAGGCGGTAACATTCGCTTTGATGTTATGAACCGTTTGTCTGGACGTGTACTCTATGCCAAAGTGAATCAATCAGCGAGTTTATTTGCTGACAAACAAATCAATTTAGCTTTCCCAGAACAGGATAAGATCAAAGCTTTGGATTTAACATGGACACATTATATTAAGCCGACCATGCCTTTAAAAATCAACGGCTGGGTCAGCGATTCGGATGTACATGGGAATGATGCTGGGGCTTCGGTCGGTATTGAAATTCCTTTGGATAAAGCATTATTTGGTCATTAAGTTGCCTTCTATTCAAACGATATCTTCCTAATTTGGGGGAGATATTGTTTGATGATGAGACCTCAAGTTAAAGGTATTTCTTGATCATTGATCTAAATCAAAAACGTTCATTTAAGCTATAAAATCTAAGACAAATTTAAGTGTTTTATCAATATCAATGCGCTGATCATGTTAACGCTTTTTTATATTGAATAAACCCTGTTTTAGACGCGATGCGATCATATAAATATTGAGCCGTGCTATTGGATTCTTGAGTCAGCCAATAGATGCGATCAAATCTTCCAGTACAGATCTGATAACAATGCTTAATTAGTTGCGCTGCTAGACCTTGATTTCTAAATTGTTCTTTGATGAAAAGATCCTGTAAATAGCAATAGGGCAAATTCGTCCACATGCTTGGATGGGAAATCAAATGTACAAAGCCAACCACCTGACCACCTATCTTGATGGCAAAGCCAAACATATCCGTTTGATCTGGATTTGTGATTCGCTTCCAAGATAATCTTATTTGTTCATCATTCAAATGTGTATTATAAAAAGTTAAATAATCCTGCCAAAGGGAAAGCCATTGCTCAAAATGAAGTTCTTCTAGGGCAATAATTTGTGTGGACATCGCGATCTCATATTTTTTGCTTATGACGTTTTTATATATGAATATAAAAAAACAAGCAAAAGGGTTAGCTTGTAAATCACTATAATGAATATAAATTTTAATATGTGTAATAAGTACACGTTTTTGTGAGCTGGTGCTGTCAATGCCTATATCTGAGGAAAGACTTACTCATCTTAAACAGCTTGAAGCTGAGAGTATTCATATTATCCGTGAAGTTGCTGCTGAGTTTGAAAATCCAGTGATGCTTTACTCAATTGGTAAAGACTCAGCTGTGATGCTGCATCTTGCTTTAAAAGCATTTTATCCGGCAAAACTTCCTTTTCCACTGTTGCATGTCGACACAGGCTGGAAGTTTAAGGATATGATCAAATTCCGTGACAACATGGCAAAAGAACACGGTTTTGATCTGATCGTGCATCAAAACAAAGAAGGTAAAGACGCTGGCGTAAACCCATTTGATTATGGCAGTTCAAAATATACCGATATTATGAAAACCCAAGGTTTAAAACAGGCTTTGGATAAATATCAGTTTGATGCTGCATTTGGCGGAGCGCGTCGTGATGAAGAAAAGTCACGTGCTAAAGAACGTGTTTATTCTTTCCGTGATTCAAAACATCGCTGGGATCCTAAAAACCAACGCCCAGAACTTTGGAATCTTTATAACGGTAAAGTCAACAAAGGCGAAAGTATTCGTGTATTCCCATTGTCAAACTGGACAGAGTTGGACATTTGGCAATATATCTATCAGGAAAGTATTCCTTTGGTGCCTTTATATTTGGCTGCTGAACGTCCAGTGGTTGAACGTAGTGGTACGCTGATCATGGTGGATGATGAGCGTATGCGCTTAAAAGAAGGTGAAGTTCCACAAATGAAATCGGTACGTTTCCGTACTTTAGGCTGTTATCCATTAACTGGTGCGGTTGAATCAACTGCAACAACATTGCCTGAAATCATTCAAGAAATGCTTCTAGCGACGAGCTCAGAGCGTCAAGGTCGTATGATTGATCATGATGAGGCCGGTTCAATGGAGAAGAAAAAGCAAGAAGGCTATTTCTAAGTATTTTTACATGAATCTCCCCCTAACCCCCCTGTTTATAAAATAAAAGAGGGGGACTCCAGCAAGAAAACGGAGGACTTAGGAGGATTTAAAGATATAGCAACCGATTTCAAAATATTGTGGAGCTTTAAGCAATGTCTCATCAATCAGAATTGATCAGTCAAGATATCTTGGCATATTTAAAACAACATGAAAATAAAGACTTACTGCGTTTTTTAACGTGCGGTAATGTGGACGATGGTAAATCAACGCTTATTGGACGTTTACTTTACGATTCAAAATTGATTTATGAAGATCAATTACAAGCCGTGACACGTGACTCTAAAAAAGTAGGCACAACGGGCGATGCTCCAGACTTGGCTCTGCTTGTTGATGGTTTACAAGCGGAACGTGAGCAGGGGATTACCATTGATGTCGCTTATCGTTATTTCTCAACTGAAAAACGTAAGTTTATCATTGCCGATACACCCGGGCATGAACAATACACACGTAACATGGCTACAGGTGCATCGACTGCTGACCTTGCGATCATTTTGATTGATGCACGCTATGGCGTACAAACACAAACTCGCCGTCATACTTTTATTGCAAGCCTTTTAGGGATTCGTAATATTGTGGTTGCGATTAACAAAATGGACTTGGTTGAGTTTTCTGAAGCACGTTTCAATGAAATTCAAATTGAGTACAATAATTTTGTTAATCAATTGGGTGAGCGTAAACCTGCCAATATCATCTTTTCGCCAATTTCAGCATTGAACGGTGATAATGTTGTGAACAAATCGCCGAATACGCCGTGGTATCAAGGTCAAACCTTGATGGAAACGTTGGAAACGGTTGAAATTAGCCATGACGTCAGTAAACATGAATTCCGCTTCCCAGTGCAATATGTCAATCGTCCCAACCTCGACTTCCGTGGTTTTTGCGGTACCATCGCATTGGGGGAAGTGAAAGTTGGCGATGAAATCGTGGCTTTACCTTCCGGCAAGAAATCAACAGTGAAAGAAATTGTCACTTTTGATGGCAACTTAGCACATGCCATTGCTGGTCAAGCAGTGACTTTGACCTTGAATGATGAAATTGATATCTCTCGTGGTAATGTCTTGGTCAAAGCAGGCGAGCAACCACTCATTTCACGTTCTGCCCGTGCTACAGTCGTATGGATGACTGACCAGCCTTTAGTTCTGGGCAAACTTTATAATGTGAAATTTGGTACACAAACGATTCCTGCGAAAGTTGCAAAAATTAACTATCGTACCAATGTGAATACTTTGGAAAAAATTCAAGTTGAACAGCTTGATTTAAATGCGATAGCTGATGTGACGATTGAGTTTGATGCGCCTGTGGTATTTGATCGTTATCATGACAGTCGTTATACAGGTTCATTTATTTTCATTGATCGGTTAAGCAATGTGACTGTTGGTGCCGGAATGGTTGAAGCAGCAGTTGAATGGACTGCGCATAATGAACCTGTGACTGCTGAAGCTCGTGCCGCACGTTTAGGCCAAAAGCCTGCTGTTGTTGCCGTAGCTACCCAAACCCTTGAAAAAGCTCAAGCACTTGAAAGCTTGCTGATTCAGCAAGGTGTTGTTGCGATTGCAAAAGCGGGGCTATCAAGCGATCAAGTCAGCCTACTTCGTCAAACAGGCGTGGTGGTTGTGACTGATGTTGAGCAGGGTGCAGATGTTGTATTTGCTCAAGAGGCCGTTGAAGAATTGGCAGAAAAAATTGTCGAATTAGTTCGTCTCTAACGGTTTGAATATTTATAAAGAAACCCGCTATCTGGCGGGTTTCTTTTTTGAAATAATGATAAACAAAGGGTATATAAAATCCATAGAACAAGCTTTATTCAGAACATCCACTTGTATTCATTGGGAGTAATCAATCAATCAGCTTTATTTAGGGTTAGTATTGTTAAAAATATTTGAATATTTTATTTAAACTGCAATCAGATGAGTGTGATCACTATATCAGCACATGGTTGAAATTGAATAAAAACAGAGTAACTACAGTAAACACAATAAAATTTAGTTTTAATTCAAGTTAAAATTTAATTGCAGGTGATAAAATGAAACTATTTTTCCTTGTTGCTATCGTTTTTCTATGCACAGCCTGTGCTTCAAACCAGCCAAAAATACAGGAGCCGTCCAAAGCATGTCAAAACTACCATGCGATGATGACAGCACCTCTGGACCCGATGGCAATGCAACGCTTAAAACAAGCCTGTGATGATTCAGCAAAGTAGAGATAACAAGCCGTTGTATGCAGACAATACAAAAAATAAGCTATAAAAAATGTGCTTGTCCAATAGACTTAGAACATTTCAGCCTGTTTAAGGAAATTTTCCTTAAAATGCCTCATTTGATTTTTTCAGCAAATATGTCTTGATATCTTCAGGGCAATTGTCAATTAAAGCAATAAAGCTTTCCTGATTGTTGCGATACAAAGCACGAGTGGCTTCTTCATAATGAGGAATATTGGCCGACATGGCAGACATAAAGCGATCTATGGCTTGTTTTACCATCATTTTATTACTTTCAGAATTTGGATTATTGAGTTCCTGATCAATCAATTTTCGAATAACCGCAGACGCGCTCGAGTTTTGCTGATCTAACCAATTCCAATGTTTTTGCTGCAAGGTGATTTCACGAGAAATGACCCCCAACTTTGGTCGTCCCACTTTCTTGGTGACTTCTGGCTCGCCATAACGCTGTTGTAGATCAAGTTCAGAACCCATGATATTGACATCAATCTGTTGACCTGTCTGGTCATTAAAAATCAGAACAGGTGTAGAGAGAGTGCCTTGTTGCTTAATCATGAGGGCAACATTGAGTAGCGTATCATTAATTAATTGACGATGACCGATAAAGGCAGTGTAGCTTGCTTCAATTTTCATTTTAAAACCTATGGGATTTTATCTGGGTAAAATAAATTTAGATTGAATATTATCAGGGTAAAATTAAGATAGCAAATAAAAAATAGCCAACGGCTTAAGATGTCGAAAATTTAGCCAATAAAAAAGCATGTAAAGCTTGCGCAGTTACATGCTTGGTAAAAATTAAGTTGCTTAGAAGCGATAACCCATTTTTAAACCATAGGCGATTGCATTGTTGTCTTTAAACCCAGCAACGTAATCATTGCTACCTGCTTGAGCACCGGTTTGCGCCTTAGCATCGCCTAACCAGAAATATTTCACACCGCCAGCAATAAATGTTGAAGGCGTAGGGCTATATTGAACACCTAAGCCAAGGTTCCAGTAACCTTCAGTTGGACCTAGAGTTGTAACAGGATTACCTGCACCTGAATCCCAGCCAACGGAAACATTTCCAGCCCATTGCTCATTCAGTTTACGACCAATACCGGCAGTGACTGTATATTGATCATCAGAGTATTCTACAAGGTTAAAACCGTTTGGTTTACCCACTAAAGGCCCAATTGCTTCGGAAACTGCGCCAAACTTAACTGGACGAATGGAAAAATCTTTCCAGTTTACCCAGCGTAGATTTGCAAAAGCCACCGTATTTGCCATGATTCCTGTTTGGAAGTCCAAGTTCACTGATTGAGGGGTGGTAATACGCGTTTTTCCGCTGGTATTCTGGATTTTATTGATTGCAGCTGGTCCACCAGGAAGTAAAGCCAGTGCACCTAATGCTGAAATACTTTCTTGTACATCGGTATCATGATCAATTTCAGAACGATAAGTAACGGATGCTTTTAACGCAATTTCAGGAATTTGGAAAGCTAGACCAGCTAACCAACCCACACCGCTGGTTTCTTTAATTTTGCTATCATAACCATTATATAAGCTATAGGCCTGACCACGTAGACTTACTGAGCCTTTTACAGTTTGATACACGCCACCACCGTAAATATTGAAGTTTTTATTTGGTTGGAAACCAAAAACCATCGATAAGTTTTGAGAATCAACTTCTACTTTGGTGTTGCCTTTACCAAGACTGGCATTCGCTGCTGCAATTCCCTGGTCCACTCGGTTAGTAATCCCATTTTGTACTGCGGCATCAATTCCTGCTTTAATTGTGGGATTGGCGTTATATGCAGCAATCGTACTATTTAGTAGCAGTGACCCAGCGGTGGTAGAGAAGTCTATATTGGGGTTTTGAGCTTTGAGAGCCGTAGCAACTACGCCTTTGGTCGGATCAGCTTGTCCTGCACTGACCAGTCCTTTAAATGTCGCATCAATTGTACTGGCACGAATTGCACTTAAGCGAGCTTGTGGTAGCACCGTATCATTTGGCGAAGATACAAAAACATTATTTCCACTATATGCAGCATCCGCTCCAAACGGTTGGTCATATAACAAACCGAATGAAACATTGTCAGTGACTTGTAACTTGATTGCTGCGGAAGGAAAGTAATAGTCATCTCCCATATTTGAGATATGTCTACGGGTTTCCGATGTATCAGCTTCACGTCCTTCTACAGTGGGATCTAAAACAGAGATACCTGCTTCAAAATAATTATCTGGCTGTAAAAATGCCGACATAGACTGTCCTGATCTATCTAGTGCTGCTGCGTAAAGTGCAGAGCTTGGAAGATAAATGGACATCATTGCGATGAGTACTTTATTGATTCGCATATTTATCGTCTCCTTGACAATATACTTTGAAATTATTTTTATGGCGCTTTATTGATTAATGCTTAATCATATTCACTATGATTAGTTTGAACATATCAAAATTAGAGTTTGAATCAAGTATTAAATGATAAATTTTTAATAAGAAGTTTTTTTACTTTTTCTAATGAATTTTAAGCCTATTCTTTATAGACCTTCGTGAAGAAATATTTGCAGATCTTCGGGTTTATGTTCAAATATCCAAAATCGTTAAATTCATGGATCAGGAAAGAAAAATATGGCTACAAAGTCTATGCAACAGGTCATTATTACAGAGCCGGGCGGCGTAGAAAAGCTCGCGTATGAACATGTGGCAGTTCCACAACCTAAAGCAGATGAAGTCCTGATCAAGGTTCATGCGTTTGGGATTAATCGCCCCGATATTTTGCAAAGACAGGGCTTATATCCAATGCCAAAAGGTGTGACACCTGTACCTGGACTAGAGGTTGCCGGTGAGGTCGTTGCTATAGGGGAAGATGTGAGGTTATTCAACATTGGGGATAAGGTTTGTGGATTGACCAATGGTGGTGGCTATGCGGAGTATTGTGTTGTACCAGAATCTCAAACCATCACGATTCCTAATGCGGTGAGTTTTGTGCAAGCCGCTGCAATCCCTGAAACTTTTTTTACCGTTTGGGCGAATGTGTTTCAAATGGCACACGCCAAAGCGGGTGAAACACTTCTGGTACATGGGGGGGCCAGCGGTATTGGTACTACAGCCTTAATGCTAGCTCAATCTCTAGGTTTGAAAAGCTTTGCTACCGTCGGCTCTGATGAAAAAGTTGGCGCGATTGCGCATTTAACTGATGCGATCAACTATAAAACTGAAGATTTTGAAAAAGTTATTCTGGAAAAGACTGAAAATGCAGGAGTTGATATTATTCTTGATATGGTTGGGGCGCCTTATCTGGAACAAAATTTAAACTTGCTGCGTAGAGACGGACGTTTGGTCTATATCGCTTTTCTTGGTGGTGCAAAAGCCAAAGATGTAAAACTTGGACAAATCATGATGAAGCGCCTTACCATCACAGGTTCGACTATGCGCGCACGCAATACAGCCGAAAAAGCAGAAATTGCTCGTGGTTTAATGACGCATGTGGCGCCTCTTTGGGAAAAAGGTGAATGTCTGCCAATGGTTTATAAGACATTTAAGTTTGATCAAATCCAAGCTGCGCATGCCTCTATGGATACCGGTGAGCATATAGGTAAAGTTGTAGTAGAAGTCATTTAAAATCATGCCGTGATTATCATGATTTTAGTCTCTTTGATGTTTTAAATGTAAATGAATAGTATCGCTTAAATCCGTACATGTGGATTTAAGCGATCTATAAAAATCAATATGATCCAGAAAAATCAAAAGCCTTCCAAAACGATTTTTCCAATGCTTTGTCCTGACTCAATCATTCTGTGCGCTTGAATTACATGCTCCACATTGATGGTTCCCAAGTTTTGACCCAAGGTCGTTTTAATCCTATGGTCATCAATTAATTTGGAAATTTTATTGAGAATATCGCCTTGTCGTGTCATGTCTTTGGTCTGAAACGTAGATCGGGTAAACATAGATTCCCAATGAATAGAGACTGATTTGATTTTAAAAGGATGAATAACAAAACTCTCAGGATCATCAATCAGACCAAAATGCCCTTGTGGTGCAATAAGATTGGCAATTTGCTGTGTATAACGTCCAGTGCCATTGATTGAAAATACATAATGCGGCGAACCAATATTAAGGTCTAAAATTTGTTGTTCTAAGGGCTGACTGTGATCTACGATAAAATCCGCGCCAATCTCCTGTAGCCATGCTTTAGTTTCTGGTCGAGATGCAGTGGCAATCACTGTAAATTCAGTCAACACTTTGAGCAATTGGACAGTAATTGATCCCACACCGCCTGCTGCACCAATCACTAAAATGACGGGTTTTTCTTGCTTGGTATCTTGAATTTTTAAACGGTCAAATAGCATTTCATAGGCGGTTAATGACGTTAAAGGTAGAGCGGCAGCTTCAGCATTGCTGATCGATTGAGGTTTTAAACCTACGATTCGTTCATCGACCAATTGATATTCTGCATAAGAACCTTGTCTTTGGTTAGAACCGGCATAAAATACTTCATCACCGACTTTAAAGTTTTGTACTTGGTCACCGATGGCTTTGACAATTCCGACTGCATCATGTCCCAGAATTTTCCATGTTTCATTCTCAGGTGAGGTACGTTGGCGCATTTTAATATCGACCGGATTAATTGAAATCGCTTTGACTTCAATTAATAGGTCGTGACCAGTTGCGACTGGGATATCGATTTCAATGTCGGAAAAAACCTGGGGTTCTGTAATTGCTAACGGTTTTTTATAGGCAACAGCTTTCATAAGGTCCACTATTTTTTATTGCGTTATCAAATCAATAGCAAAAAAAAAGCATAGAGAAAAGCATAAATTTGTGAGCAGATGATTATCCTTTAAATTTAAATAAGTACCTTTAATGAAAAAAAATGATTATTAGAAATCACAGGCAGACTGAAGAAAATCCACCCACTGTAAAAGGGGGAGATCTAAAGGATATCTCAAGATCCGATTGAAATTTTAAATATAGACATATTTGTGATGATTGGTAGATGGATATTCTCAAGCCAATTTTCTATGGTTCAGCCTTGAACATTAACTCTGTTTTAATTTTAAAATTATGCGAAAATAGGGATTCTATTTATTTTGTTTTTTAGGACTCCCATGACAGATTCTTCTGCATCATTAAGTGATATTGAAATTTTAGACATTCTTCAGTCGATGAAATCGGATGAATTGAATGTTGATGCAAAAAAAATCATTCGTGAGGGCGGAAAAGCGGGGCGTCAAGAAGCACATAAACAGGCGTTGGTTGCGTTAAATCAGAGCTTTGAGGATAAATTTGTTGAAGCAGTAACATTAGCTTTAAATCTGAATGAAGCACAAGCAAAGAAAATCCGTTATAAAAAAGACCGTATCCGAATTTTAAAAGCCAAAGGCATTGATTATTTGGCGATTGATGGTGCCGAGACAGCTCAAGTGCTGTCACAAGTCGCACAGGCAATTGTTCGCGAAGATGCAATTGTAACCCATGATCTGCACAATATTTTCCCATTCTGGAAAGAAGGATGGCCAATGGTACAATTTGATAGTGCTTATAAAGTTTTAGAAGATGATATTTCAATTCACTACCAAGCATTACTCGATGTATTAATTCATCCCTAATTGTGGTCACCCCTTATCTCTGTTGAAAGTTGTAGCTTCAGCCTGATGAACAGTTCACACTAGATTGTCTTTATTGATTATTTGAGTTGAAAAAAGCCGATATTTATATCGGCTTTTGTGTATTTTAGTGAGAATATTTTTGATCAGTGCATAGATGAATATAATGGGAAGACACCAAGTAGCATTGCTGCAACCAACATGACCAGGCAGGTGAGAATTGCCCATTTAATCGTAAATTTTTGGTGTTGCCCAAATTCAATTCCTGCCAGTCCACATAACAAATAAGTTGATGGCACCAGTGGAGAAAGTAAATGTACAGGCTGCCCCACAATTGAAGCACGTGCCATTTCTACAGGTGTAATTCCATAGTGGCTTGCAGCTTCAGAAAGAATAGGTAAAACACCATAATAAAATGCATCATTTGACATAAAGAAGGTCAACGGCATACTGATTACAGCGGTAATCGGTGCCAAAAATGGTCCCATACTTTGCGGAATAATCGCAACCAATTCTTTAGACATGGCATCAACCATGCCCGTCCCTGTCAAGATACCAGTAAAGATCCCTGCCGCGAAAATGATACCCACAACATTCAGCGCACTACCGGCATGATGAGCGACTAAAGATTTCTGCATATCGACATCTTTATAGTTCACAACGAGTGCAATACACAGGGCAATCATAAATAGAATGGGTAAAGGCAGAACGCCTTTTACCAAACAGATCATCAACACGACAGTTAATAAACCATTAAACCATCTTAAATGTGCACGATTCGCTTCAGGGTTGGTTGAAATCTGAATGTTATCACCATGGCTGACATCAAGTTCAATGATCCCCAAACGCTTACGTTCCATACGACCATACATAAAGCCAACGAAGTATAACCAAACAATGGCGATCAGCATCGGTAAGACCATCGGCACAAAGATATCACTTGCTTCGACATGCAATGCACTGGCAGCACGGGCAGTTGGACCACCCCATGGAGTAAGATTCATAATTCCACTTGCAAGCATCATTAAACAAGCCATGATGAGTGGACTCATACCCAGTCGTTTATAGAGCGGAAGCATTGCGGCTACACAGATCATATAGGTGGTTGAGCCATCACCGTCTAAAGACACGATTAAAGTCAAAGTAATCGTCCCAATTACAACTTTTAACGGATCACCTTTAACCAGTCTTAAGATGAATTTGACTGAAGGATCAAACAGACCTGTATCAATCATGATGGCAAAGTAGAGGATGGCAAATAACAGCATAACGCCAGTAGGGGCAAGCTTTTTAACGCCCTCCAACATCATTTCGCCAAGTTCTTTGATTTCAATATGCCCTAGACTGTCCACGTAGAAGCCAAGACCGTAAGCGATAAGTGCGAATAGAATTGGGATAAGTGTGAGTGCAGCAAGTGCAGTCATTCGTCTGGACATGATTAAATACATAAAGCATAAAATCATGCCTAAACCTAATACGGTTAGCATAGTTCAATCCTTGAATGAGACTTTTAATACAGAAGTCTTTTAGTTTTTTAAGCAAAAGCATGCTAATAGTTATTTGGTTAAATTTAAATATATTTGTAGAAATATTAAATGAGTAACTATTTTTTTAAAAAATAGAGTATTTAAAACAGATAGTTAAAATTTAAATATTTTTTTGCACCAAAATGGTTATAAAATTTAAAATATTGATTTATATGTTTTTATTTTGAAAACTATTTTAATAGATGAATTCATGTTAATTTTCATATTTTAAAATATTATGAATAATTGTGATGGTAATATCATAAAAGTAGTGAAATTTTGTGATTAAGAGCAATAAACTGCAATCAAAGCTCAGTAAATAGACTTGAGCTTTGATTGAAAAAATAAACGGCTAACTAAGATGGACTTTCTTCAGGAAGTTGTGCTTCTGCTTTTTCAAGCAAACGGGTCACCAAAAGTTGGTCAATCTTAAAATGGTCGACATCCACCACTTCAAATTTATAACCGCCATAAATAACGGTATCTGCAGGTTTCGGAATTTTTCTTAACTGGTACATCATAAAACCTGCCAGGGTTTCATAATTATCTTCATCAGGCATTTCATCAATTTCAAGAGCATGTTTCATGTCTTCAATCGGTGTACTGCCATCAATCAGCCAGGAATTATTATCGCGTTTGATAATCTGCTGATCTTCTTCCATAGGTGTTACCCAATCTCCCATGACCGTAATCATAATGTCAGAAAGGGTTATGACACCAACCACCAGGGCATATTCGTTGAACACCACAGCAAATTTTTCTTTACTTGATCTAAAACGATCAAGTAATTCAGACAGTGTCAAGGTGTCCGGGATGCTCAATACAGTACGGATGGTGGATTCGTTCAATTGATTGATTTTTTGATTGTTGAGAATACGTACCAATATATCTTTGGCATCGACATAGCCAATGACTTGGTCAATCGTTTCATTACAAACTAAAAACTTTGAATAGGGATATTCAGCTAATTTTTGGCGAATGCTTTCTTCTGGTTCTTTTAATGTAAAAAACACCACATTTTCACGTGGTGTCATACTTGAGGGTACATTACGCTCTTCAAGTTCAAATACATTCTCAATAAAATGATGTTCTTGTTTTTGCAATACACCTGCCTGTGCACCTGCATCCATTACTGCTGAAATATCATCGAAAGTAATGTTGTCTTCGCGGGTGGTATTCACTTTAAACAGACGGAACAGTAAGTTTGCAACAGCATTAATAAACCAAGCCAAAGGTTTACAGACTATAATAAAAACTTGAATCGGATTGATGACTGCAACTGCAATTTTTTCAGGTGCGATCATTGCCATGCGTTTTGGCATTAAGTCTGCAAAAAGAATAAATAGCGAGGTCACTAAAGTAAAGGACAGTGCAAAACTGATGGTTTCAGCCCAAGGACCCACATAAAAACGAGCAACGAATTCGAAAAAATAAGGGCGAAATGCGCCTTCACCTAAAATACCACCTAGAATAGCGACCGCATTTAACCCAATTTGGGAGGCAGCAAAGAAATCGGCTGAGTTTTGCTGCAAGTCTAGGACTTTTTGTGCACGTTCATCGCCAGATTCGGCAAGAATTTTGAGTTTAACTTTACGCGCACCTGCAAGTGCGATTTCAGTTAAAGATAAAAAACCAGCTCCTGCAATGAGTACGACAATAACTAGGATATTCTGGAAGAGGCTCACGAATCCACCTGTGGATCATCATTATTATGAGAGGTTATGAATACATAATAAGTTAACACAAAAAAGGGCGGTAGTGATTAATCACTACCGATTTAAAATGAGTATAAGCTTGAAATGATAAGAATTTAAGAAAAATTATCTTAATATTGAGAAAAATGTGAATTATTCTGCATGAATTCACGATTTTCTTCTTCAATCATTTGACGTGCAACATAGAGAATCAGTTGACGTAACCAACGGTGGGCAGGATGATGGTGCAGTAAAGGACACCACGCCATTTTTAATTCAAACTCTGGAATATAAAATGGAGGATCTTTGATTAATAAGTTCTGGCTTTTCGCCTGTAAGCGCGCAATGCGTGTAGGTAAGGTTGCAATCAAATCGACATTGGATGCCAATAATGCAGGCATTTGATAATGACGGGTAAAGACTGAAATTTTACGTTTTTGACCAATACGTTCTAAAGCTTGATCAATCCAACCTAATCCGGCTTGTTTTTCAGGGTTTACACCAAATCCAACCCCCATCCCTGTTTTTGAAACCCAAATGTGCTGTGCATCTAAATAGCTTTTAAGATTTAGGTTGCTTGACGCTGGATGTTTGTTGTTAAGTAGGCAAGAAAAGCTGTCGCGCCACACCAGAACTTGGTGAAAGCTTTGTGGAATCTCATTGAAGCGGTTGATTGCCAAATCGACTTTGCCTTGTTCCATATCTCGATAAGACACGTCACTTGGGGTAAGAAAGTCGAGAACAACGTTCGGGGCTTCTGAGCGTAGTGCTTTGACCAGACGAGGAACTAAAGTTGCTTCGGCATAGTCTGAAGTCATGATACGGAAGACCCGATTACTGGTATATGGTCTAAACTCAGTACGTGGCTCCAAAATCATCGACAAGTCCGAGAGTGCATCACGGATACGCGGTTGTAATTCAAGCGCACGTTCTGTTGGTGTCATACCCTCGGATGAGCGAATCAAAAGTGGATCATTAAATAAGTTACGGAGACGACGTAAAATATTACTCATTGCTGGTTGCGTTACACCCAGCTGTTCTGCTGCACGAGTCACATTTTTTTCACGTAAAAGAACGTCAAGGTAAATTAAGAGGTTTAGATCGACCCGCTCCAGATTCATAAAAAAAATACCGAAAATAAAATTTAGAAATCACATGTGATTATGCCATAAGGAAATGCATTTGTGTAAAAAGTAGATGAAAAAACACCAACAGATGGTACTTATTATGGAATTTGTAAGTGTATTTCTGTTTAATGGGTCAAACACTTTTAAAAACACAAAGAATCTTTTTTGAGATTATACAATATAGCGTATTGGGGAATGAGAGATGTGCTTTTCAAGCAGCAGACCTGGTACTCATTTAAGCCATGATAAGTTCAATGTTTTGTCTATTTTTACATCAAAAAAAATAAGATCAAGTGTATTTTTAACTCGTTGAGACTTAAGTCTAATAAATATAAAACAACCATTTTGACGGATTATTAGTCAAAAAAGTTTAATTAATATAATTTAAAACTAATTTAAAAATAAATACTTAAAGAATTATTACATAATTATAATACGACTTTGATCTATATATTTTTTAAATAAATACCGAAAATTAACCTAGAATATTGGATTAATTAGGGCAGTCAATCTAAGCTAAGTCCATAACAACGAAGTGTTCTAAATCTGAACAATCAAATAGCGAGTGGATTTGGCTCTTCGATTGATGAAATCCTAATATTATTACAGGAACATATCATGACTACATACCAAACAGCGATTGATGCAATCCGTGAATTAAAAGCAAAATTCGGAAGCACTTGGCGCGATATTAGCCCAGAAGATGCTGCGCGTATGCAAATGCAAAACCAATTCAAAACTGGTTTAGATATCGCTAAATATACAGCTGCGATCATGCGTCGTGATATGGCTGAATATGATGCTGATTCTAGCAAATATACTCAATCATTAGGTTGCTGGCATGGTTTCATCGCGCAACAAAAAATGATCGCGAACAAAAAATATTTCGGTACGACAAGCAAACGTTATATCTACCTTTCTGGTTGGATGGTTGCTGCACTTCGTTCAGAATTCGGTCCTCTTCCTGACCAATCTATGCACGAAAAAACGTCTGTACCCGCATTGATCGAAGAGATCTACACATTCTTGCGTCAAGCTGATGCGAAAGAACTAAACGATTTATTCCGTGCACTTAAAAAAGCAAATGAAGCGGGTGATACTGCTAAAGCTGCTGAAATTACTGCGCAAATCGACGGTTTCCAAACTCACGTTGTGCCAATCATTGCGGACATCGATGCTGGTTTCGGTAACGAAGAAGCAACTTATTTGCTTGCTCGTAAAATGATTGAAGCTGGTGCTTGTGCGCTTCAAATCGAAAACCAAGTATCTGATGCAAAACAATGTGGTCACCAAGCTGGTAAAGTAACAGTTCCGCACGAAGACTTCATTGCTAAAATCCATGCATTACGTTATGCATTCTTAGAAATGGGTCTTGATGACGGTATCATCGTTGCACGTACTGACTCTGAAGGCGCTGACTTGACTCAAAAAATCCCAGTGGTTAAAGAGCCAGGCGATATCGCTTCTCAATACATCAGCTACTTAGATACTCAAGAAATTGATATTGCAGATGCTCAAGAAGATGAAATCTTGATCAAACGTGATGGTAAATTACACCGTCCTAAGCGTCTTGCTTCTGGCTTGTATCAATTCCGTGAAGGCACTCAAATTGACCGTGTTGTACTTGACTGTGTGTCTAGCTTACAAAATGGTGCAGATCTTCTTTGGATCGAAACAGCGACTCCAAACGTTGAAGAAATTGCTCACATGGTGAATCGTGTACGTGAAACTGTTCCAAATGCGAAGCTGGTTTATAACAACAGCCCATCATTCAACTGGACATTAAACTTCCGTCAACAAGCTTACGACCGTTGGGTTGCTGAAGGTAAAGACGTTTCTGCTTACGACCGTGCTAAATTAATGAGCGCTGAGTATGACAACACTGAATTAGCTGCTGATGCTGATGCGAAAATCCGTACTTTCCAAGCAGATGCTTCTCGTGAAGCAGGTGTGTTCCATCACTTGATCACACTTCCGACTTACCACACTGCTGCGCTTTCTACTCATGAGCTTGCACAAGGTTACTTCGGTTCTGAAGGTATGTTGGCGTATGTTGCTGGCGTACAGCGTAAAGAAATCCGCGGTGGTATCGCTTGTGTTAAACACCAAGCAATGGCTGGTTCTGACATCGGTGATGATCACAAAGAAATCTTCTCTGGTGACAATGCACTTAAAGCGCATGACGATGCTAAAAACACGATGAACCAATTCGCAGCGCACTAAGCTTAGAATGGATTCGAAAAACCCAGCGCAAGCTGGGTTTTTTTATGCCTGATGGTAAGTGAGATCTTTCAAAACATATCTATAAAGCAAATAGGTAAATGTTTTAAATAGTTCTATGCTTTTATTTCAACAACGGATTGATATTGGGGTGAATAACGACACAAAAGCAGCTTAACTTTTATGCTGCTTTTGTGTCAGAACTTAATCAATATTTATGAATAACACAAAAAATGAATACCCAATGATGGATTTGTTGCTTTGGTTTTGTCATATCAAAGGTCAAAATAAGTTAAACCAATTAATATCATTATGTAAAGCTTGTCTCATATAGACAGGGCATTTTAACAGCCTCATATTTTGAGAAAAGTTTTGATCGATTTTGCCTTGACGATGCTTTGCTTTTCCTGGGGAGTTCTAAAACTTGCGCTGCAAACGAAGTGTTGCTTTGTTTTTGCTCTGGTCGAAAAGATATATCCATGCCACCAACCATGATAGCAAAGTCAGGTGCAATTGACAGAGCGGAAAACCAAAAGCCATATTATTTTCAACCTGAGTCTTATATAAAATTTTTGACCAAATGGAATTCACTTGAGGTCATACCAATTTAACTGATTCAGAGGAATGCTAGGATCAAGAAAAATAAAAAATGCCCAATAATATTCATTGAGCATTTGTATAAAAATAAGTCTAAGTTTTTTCAAAACCGAGTCATCATTTCTTGATCATGTTTAAGCAAACTTTGCCAAAACTGCCAAGAAACCTTCTTTTTGACGCGGGTATTCAGCAATCACATCATGAATACGCTGACCTTCAGGATTGGTTGCATTGATGTCACGACCCTCAGCAACAAACTTCGTCAGCAAGCGTTCATAGTCAAAAGGGCGCATGTGTTTAAAAGCATGATACAACACATGGAAATCTGTGTTGATCCCTTCAGGAGGAAGTTGATCTAAATAGGCAAAAACACGCTCGTCTGACCATTCTTCATTGAACGTTGCTGGCTGTGAAAGTGCCATAACAGCATCTCCTCAAAAAATCTAAATCTAATCGATTATCTTAGTTTGCAGCATTATATAAAAGCTATTGATATTTACGCTAATAAAGATAAATACAATATTTAGCTGAATAAAATCTAAAATAAAAAGGGCAAAATATCCGGCAAGAGTAAAAGCAGTGCTTTTCTAACTCCGCAACATATTTTGCCCTGAATCAATTCACTTGACTAATCAATAATGAAATTATCGTTCTTCAGGTAAATTGATATTCATTTCCAACATTTCAATGTTGGCTTCTGAACGAACTTGCATCTGAATGTGCTGTTCATCCACACCACGTACATAACGATTGACCACTTGCATGATTTCTTTTTTCATCTGATCAATCTTGTCTTGGCTCAGGCGTTTGCCCAAACCATTTTCAGAAGCAACAATAACTTTTAAGCGATCTTTAGCAGTTTGGGCGCTAGATGGTTTGTCATCGTTGCTAAAAAGTTTACTCCAAAATCCTGCCATTTCTACGCTCCAAATAATCGTGCTAACCAACCCTTAGGTTTCACTGTAATATGACGATAAGGACGTTCTTCACCCAAGAAACGAGCAACTAAATCATCATACGCTTGCCCAGCAGAAGCTTCTTGATAAAGAATGACAGGTTTACCTTCATTCGATGCCTGAAGCACACTCGGGCACTCTGGAATAACACCAAGAGTAGGAACACGTAAGATATCTTTAGAAATATCGTCAATGGTCAACATTTCTTGTTTATCGGCACGTTCAGGGTTAAAACGTGTGATACATAAATGTTTACGAACACGTCCTTCGTTGTTTTCAACTTTTTTCGTTTTGCTGTCGAGCATCCCAATAATACGGTCAGAATCTCGAACAGAAGAAATCTCAGGGTTGGTCACAATAATGGCTTCATCTGCATGATACATGGCTAAAATCGCACCACGTTCAATCCCGGCAGGTGAGTCACAAATAATGTAATCGAACTCTTGAGAAAGTTCATCAATCACACGTGCGACACCATCATCACTTAGGGCATCTTTATCACGCGTTTGTGATGCAGGTAATATATATAAGTTTTCAATATCTTTATCACGAATCAAGGCTTGTTGTAAGCGCGCTTCGTTATTGATGACATTGACAAAGTCATAAACGACACGACGTTCACAGCCCATAATCAAATCAAGATTACGCAACCCTACATCGAAATCAATAACAACAGTTTTATGACCACGTAGGGCTAATCCTGTTGCAAAAGATGCACTCGTCGTAGTTTTACCTACGCCACCTTTGCCTGATGTAACGACAACAATTTTGGCCACCGAATCCACTCCTGTTATGGTCATTTACTCGATTGAACGAGTTTTATATGGTGTTTAATTTATACCTTAAAATTGCAAAGCTTCAAATACTAGCTCTTGCTGATCATTCAAGTAAATTTGTACAGCTTTTTTAATCACATCTTGTGGAATGTCATCTGCTACACAATAAGTTCCTGCTATAGAAACCAATTCGGCTTCTAATGAATGACAAAAAATTCTTGCAGTGGTATTCCCACCTGCACCAGCGATGACTCTACCACGAACACTGCCATAGATATGTATATTTCCTGAAGCAATGACTTCTGAACCACTATTGATTCCGGCATTCAAGATGACATCGCCGTGATCTTGAACAATACATTGTCCCGTTCTTAAAATTTCATCATGATATGAGGTTGCATGACTTAATGTTTTAGGCGTATTCACTGTTGCAGTTTTTGCTGGTTCGTCAGGCTGCTTTACAGGTGTTTCAACCACTTGTTCTTTGGTGGGTTTAATGCGCTGTAAAGGGCGATCGGCAGGCAAAACAGGGAACTGAATTGCTCTGGCTTGATCACCCAACAAACCATCAATCACAGCCATTGGCTGTAAGTCTAAGCTGATAATCAATTGAATCAATGCAATAAGCTCTTGTTCAACTGTAGTATCAATAATGACCAAAGCCCCTTGATAAGAGGTTTCGCTCATCATTGATGTTAATTGCTGGCGGATGGCATCATGATCATTAGTATCGAAGGTTAATCGGGTAAAATTAACCATTCTGCCTGTAATCCGTATATCAGCCATAATTGTTCCTTAAAAGGCTTGTGACCTAAATTTTTCTATCTAAAGTCAAATTGTAAATTAGGGCAAATGCTAGAACATATTCAATGATTTCTCTAGCAAAGATACAAATATTTTCAATGAATTGCTTATTCTTTGAATCACTCAATCTTTGATCTGATCATTTTTTTCTAATTCAATTTGCCATTGTTTTACTTTCACTTGCTTTCTCAATGATTCTAAACTTTCATAGACGACAGATTCAACTAATTCTTCAAGGTGCTGATTTTCAATATTTATCTGGCTAAGTTTCGTAGAAATAAGTTGATAGGTTGCATTTGGATTTTGGACGCTGCCTTGGATAAATGGCTGCACTAACCCTTGGGTAATGTTTTCTCCCAGCTGTTGTCCAATATTTTGAATTTGATTTTCAATCCTACTGCCAGCAATAGGAATCAGTCTTAATAATTGGGTGAGTTGGGGAGTATCCTCAATGGCTTGGCGAACAATTTGACCGACATTGTGGGTAATTTGAGCGCTTTGCGCTTTTAATTCTACAGCCAAAGATTCTTGTAAAATTTCAGCCAGCGTCTGTGCAAAACGTTCCCGGTGATGATCTACCAAATCATGAATGATCTTTTTATGACTTGAACTGGTGTCAAGTTCATGTTTGATACCATCAATCACAGTGATCACAACACGGTCAGAAAGTTCTTCCATCAAGACACGGTAATAAAAGATAATGCGTTTCATGATGCTGTCAGGAATGACCTTATAGCCAAGTTCATGAAAATGATAAGCAATGATGCCTGCCCGAATTAAACGTAAAAAACGTAGATAGGGAATAATGGCTAAAATTTCATACCAGTGAATAAAGGGAAAAAAGAACCAGCGTGCATGATGTTTGTTGATGATTGCAATCAACCAACGGATACCTAACTCAACGACTAAGAAAGTAATAAACCAACTTTCTGTTTTTATGACCCAAGGATGTAAATCCGTTTTGTAGTACTGTAACACTTGTGGCAGGCGAATTTCATTAAACAGCCAATCGCCAAAATTGCTCATTAAAAAGGCATTGGCACATAAACAGAACAAGTTAAAAACAATGATAAACATCATAAAGATGTCATAACCAAATGAAATCCACCATCCTCGTGACATCTCTTGTTTGGGTTGTGTTCCCTGTTGAGGGGCGTTAACTTGCTCTGTCATGCCAATCCTTTACATTGAATTTATAAAAAGCTGAGATTAGCTTTTATATTTTTCTTTAATGGTGCTGATCAACTGATCTTTTTCAGCCCATAACTCATCCACCCAATTTTGAAAACGTTGACGATATTCCGCATCATCTTCATAGTTCCCGCCCAGTACCCAATCTGGAATTTCAATTTTACGCATATTTACAGCGATCCGGGGAACTTCACCCAGCCAAAATTCACCATAACCAGGTGCACCATCTGGATAAACAATGGTCATATCCACCAATGCATCAATTTGATCACCCAAAATATTTAAAGCAAGTGCTAATCCACCAGCTTTGGGTTTGAGCAAGTGTGTAAAAGGAGAGTTTTGTTGATCGTGCTTTTGTTGGGTAAATCGAGTACCTTCCAAATAGTTTAAAAGAGTAAATGGTTGGCTGAGTAATTGCTCACAGGCTTTTCGGGCTTCCTCCATATCTCGATATTTGAGTTCTGGATTTTTTGCAATTTGTTCCTTACTATGTCGCTTCATCATTGGGAAGCCCAGAATTTTAAAAGCTTGCCCAACGAAAGGAATAAAAATGAGTTCCCATTTCGTGAAAAAACGGGTCAAAGGCATACGGGTTAAACCAAAGTATTGGTTAACTGTGGTATCTACCCAGCTCTGGTGATTACAGGTCATTAAATAACGTCCCTGCATATTGAGATCTAGGTTGTCATCGACACTGATATCCCATTGTGTTTCTGGTAGAACATGGTCAATCAACCAGTTGTTAATACCAAGCCAGCTATTGGTGATATTAATATTGGTTTCATCCACTTTCTTGGACTTTTTAAACAATTTGGTCAGACCTAAAGCAAGAACTGGCGGACCATGAAAAAAAGTACTCCCAGTGATCACTGTACCCACGGTTAGACCTTTCGTAATTTTTTTTAAAATAGGTTGCTTCTGCTGCTGAGATGACATAAAACAGTCCTAGTGATTTATTGTGAATGTGTGCTCAAAGTACACAATATAGTCGTTACGTTTTAATTTAAAAAGGTACATTTAACGACTATGTATAAATTATGATGATCAGTTTTGTTAATATTGTTGCAAATATTACAAAATGTAAAAAAAAATGTGAATTTTAACAAAATGTCTATAGTGGCGCTTTGTTTTTTATACCAAAATTAGTTCAACAAAAAACACAACTTGGAGGCATGCAATGCGTGCACTATTAATTACAACTCTTACAGCTGGGGCTCTCGTACTTTCTGGCTGTCAAACCACTGGCAATAACATTGGCGGTATGGAATACGACAAATCTGCTTTAGGTGGTTTGATCGGTGCGGCTGCAGGTTATGGTTTGTCTCGTGGTAATGCAAACAGTTCTGCACAAAACAACCGTGCAGCAGCAATTGGCGCACTTTTAGGTGCGGGTGCTGGTCTTTACCTTGACAATAAAGAGAAAAAATTACGCCAGCAAATGCAGGGTACTGGTGTAGAAGTTAACCGTAATCCAGATGGTTCTGTGGCATTGATTATGCCTGGTAGCATTACTTTTGATACCAATAAATCAACAATTAAACCAAACTTCTACGGTACTTTGAACAAAGTTGCTCAAACTTTAATGGAAGATAACAAGAGTGTAATTCTTGTAACTGGTTATACTGATAATACAGGTAATGATTCAATCAATATTCCATTGTCTCAAAACCGTGCGTATTCAGTAGCAAACTATCTGAAAGGCAAAGGTGTAGCTAGCCGTATCGATACTCAAGGTTATGGTGCTCAGAACCCAATCGCAGATAACTCAACTGCTGCTGGTCGTGAGCAAAACCGTCGTGTAGAGATCAGCATCTACGCTGCAAACTAAGAAAAATAATATTTCATTTTTCTAGTTTAAATCTCCAAAAGGAATCATCGTTGTGATGATTCCTTTTTTTATGTGCTTGCATTGAAAAACGGCTATTCGCCTGGCACTTTTAATTTTTGATGATGAAACAATATTTTTTCATCATATCAACATGAAGATTGATGAAACTTTAATAAATAAGACAGAACATCGCATGTTCCAATTTTAAAGTGAATCATCTTGACTTGGATGAATAGTCGGAAAAATTCTAATTAAGCGTTTTGCAAGTCTACTTTAGATGACTATAATCGAGCTCGAAGTTTTAAGAGGATGAACAATGTCGAAAGCAAGTCAACTGAATGACAAGCAACTTGAAGCCATGAAATATACTCAAGGACCCTTGTTAGTACTTGCAGGGGCGGGTTCAGGTAAAACCTCAGTAATTACAAGAAAAATTGCCTATCTTGTTCAGCAGTGTGGTATTCCTGCGCACAGGATTACAGCGATGACCTTTACCAATAAAGCTGCCCGTGAAATGAAAGAGCGTGTAGGAAAATTGTTGGGTAAAGAAGAAGGTAAAGGACTTTCTGTATCTACATTCCATACTTTTGGTTTAAATCTACTGCGTATAGAGCTTAAAAATACCCCACTTAAAAATAATTTTTCTATTCTGGATGCGGATGACTGTAAACGAATCCTCATGGATTTAATGCACCGTGATAACTTATCAGGTGCAGAGAGCAAAGATTTGATTGCCAAAGCCATGAAAAAGATCTC
Source organism: Acinetobacter sp. Res13-Abat-PEC15-P4-01 (assembly GCF_015676285.1). Lineage (NCBI taxonomy): Bacteria > Pseudomonadati > Pseudomonadota > Gammaproteobacteria > Moraxellales > Moraxellaceae > Acinetobacter > Acinetobacter sp. Res13-Abat-PEC15-P4-01. The sequence goes on from NZ_JADAIN010000027.1 coordinate 27,626, forward strand.
AGACTGGAAAAATGATCTGATTGTTCCTGAGCAAGCTCATACAACGTGTGAAACACCCGAAGATGTCCAATTTGCCCATTTGTATCAGTTATATGAGCGCAATCTGCGTGCTTATAATGCAGTAGATTTTGATGATTTGATTGTGATGCCAACACGTCTATTGCAAGAAAATGCAGAAGTGCGCGATCGTTGGCAGAATCGAGTACGTTATTTGTTGGTAGACGAATATCAAGATACCAATACTGCCCAATATATTTTGGTAAAACTCTTGGTTGGGGTGATGGGGCAATTCACTGCCGTAGGCGATGATGACCAGTCCATTTATGCATGGCGTGGGGCAAAACCTGAAAACATGGCATTACTTAAAGAAGATTTTCGTAATTTAAAAGTGATCAAGCTTGAACAAAACTATCGTTCAACCAGCCGTATTCTAAAAGCAGCCAACCATGTAATCGAAAACAATCCACATATTTTTGATAAAAAATTATGGAGTGATAAAGGGCATGGTGAAGTGATTCGAGTCATTACTTGCCGCAATGATGATGATGAATCGGAACGTGTTGTAAAAGATCTGCTTACGCATAAATTAATGAATGGTAAGAATTGGAAGGATTATGCGGTGCTTTATCGCGGTAACTTCCAAGCTCGTGTGTTGGAAACCCAACTTCGACAAATGCAGATTCCCTATAAGTTATCCGGTGGACAATCGTTCTTTGGACGTGCTGAAATTAAGGATGTCATGAGTTATTTACGTGTCATTATCAATCCTGAAGATGACAGTGCATTCTTACGTATTATCAATACCCCTAAACGCGCCATTGGACCAGTGACATTGGAAAAATTGGGGCTGTTCGCACAGGAAAATCACCTGTCTTTATTAGCTGCAGCCAGCGATCAGCGTTTGACAATGGTGATGCCAAAAAAAGCAACAACACAGTTGGCAGAATTCGCGGGTTTTATCAATGATTTTACCCGTGAGCTTTTGGATGACGATGAACCTGTGCCTAAAATTCGTCAAATGATGAATGAAGCTGGTTATATTGACTATCTCCGTGAAACCGCGGCGACACCAGCGCAAGAAAAAACCAAACTTGATAATGTTGAAACTCTGTATACCAGTATCCAGAGTTTAATCAATCGTGCAGAAGATGTAGATGAAAAGAACATTGAAAGTGTGATTCGTAAAATGGTTTTACTGGATATGTTGGAGCAGCAACAGGAAGATGAAGACATAGACAAAGTCAATCTTTTGACATTGCATGCTTCAAAAGGTTTGGAATTCCCTTTTGTTTACATCATGGGCTTAGAAGAAGAGCTGTTGCCGCATAAGAACTCGATTGCTGCAGAAACCATTGAGGAAGAACGCCGTCTGATGTATGTGGGCATTACCCGTGCCCAGCAGGGTTTGACTTTAACCTTGGCTGAGCAGCGTAAAAACGGTGGACAAATGAAGCAAATGACACCGAGTCGCTTTTTAGATGAACTCCCACAAGACGAATTGGATTGGTTAGGTCGTAAGAAAAAACTTGCTGAAAATGTTGATCCTAAACAACAGGCTCAACAGTATTTACAGAATCTAAAAGCGTTATTAAAGCGCTGATTTTAAAATATGCACTTTGCTTGCGTTGTTGATCTGTTTGTCAATACACAGTCAACTTTGCAAGAAAACAAAGTGCGTTTAACTTTTTATTTAAGCAAGGATTTCAATATGAAAGTTCAGGTAAAGGTACTTGATCAACGTTTAGGTCAGGCATGGCCGATGCCTACATATGCAACCACAGGCTCTGCGGGTTTGGATTTGCGCGCATGTGTAGATGAGGCGATTCAAATTGAACCGGGTCAAACCGTTTTAGTGAAAACAGGAATGGCTATCTATATCGAAGATCCTCAATTTGCCGGCTTAATTTTACCGCGTTCGGGCTTAGGTCATAAACATGGGATTGTATTGGGTAATTTAGTTGGATTGATTGATTCAGATTATCAAGGTGAATTGATGGTTTCGGTGTGGAATCGTGGTCAAACAACCTTTAGCTTAGAACCAGGTGAGCGCTTAGCACAGTATGTGTTGGTTCCTGTGATTCAAGCACAATTTGATATTGTGGATGAGTTTGAGGCGACAGAACGCGGCGCTGGTGGCTTTGGTCACACAGGCAAAAACTAGCCGTTTTAATACTTGTTTAAAAAGCCTGAATGATCAGGCTTTTTAAACTGTTTTTTGATATGTAACAAAAAGTATGTATAAAACCCAGTAGAAAACTGAATATATTAGGAAGAATTTGTAGATAAATTGCATTGAACCCTAGAATAAATTCTTAAATAAATGAATTGTTTACTCATCATGACCAAAATGGAAGTTGAGTAATAATAGTGGGTTGGCAAATAGAAGTTTTTGCTTATGATGAAAATGAATGATTTTCCTTTTCAAATTTTCCGTGCATATGACATTCGTGGAAAAGTTGAAATGATGAAACCTGAGTTAATTCAGGGCATTGCTGATGCCTTGGCAAATCAACTCATTGAAAAGGGTCAATCACAAGTGGCTTTGGGCTATGATGCACGTTTAAGCAGCCCGGTTTTTGCTCAAATTATCAGACAAGTATTTCAACATAAAGACATAGATGTAACGGAAATTGGCTGTTGTTCCACACCGCAGTTGTATTTTGCCGCACGTAACACACAGGGAAATGGCATTATGGTGACTGCCAGTCATAACCCTAAAACGGATAATGGCATAAAATGGATTATCCAGTCTGAGCCACCATCTCCAGAAATGATCCAACATATTGGGGTTCAAGCGGCGCAATATCTGCAAAATTTGCAGTTTGTGGAATTCGTGCAACAATCACAGTTTCAAACCCCATCGCATCAAATTAAATCCCAGTTCTGTTTATCTTATCAATCTACATTACTGAACGATATTCAATTAAAAAGACCTTTAAAAGTGGTAATTGATGGTTTGAATGGTTCAGCTGGATTTTGTGCCAATCTTGTGTTGAAGAAACTCGGCTGCGATGTGATTGCATTGCGTTGTAATGCAGATGGCAACTTTCCCGATCATGCACCTGATCCATCACAAGCGACACATCTGGAATTATTACGCCAGAATGTACTCAATCATCAAGCTGATATTGGGATTGCCTTGGATGGTGATGGAGATCGGGTTGTTTTACTCGATGAAAATGCGCATATCATTTCGGCTGATCGACTCTTGGCATTATTTGCACAAATGTGTTTAAAAGATCATCCGCAACATGAAATTGTTTTTGATGTGAAATGTTCCTCTATGGTGCGTCAGGCTGTTGAGCGCTTGGGTGGACAAGCGAAAATGATCCGTACAGGCAGTAGTTTTTTACGCAAGTATATGTCTCAGTCCAAAGGACAGGCTGTGTTTGGTGGAGAATATGCGGGTCATTATGTGTTTAATGATGGGCGTGGTCTTGGCTATGACGATGGTTTATATGCCGCTTTGCGTGTGATGGAATACTTATGCCATTTTCCGCAAGCCACATTGTCAGAAATTTTAGCATGTTACCCTGATCGTTTTTATACTGAAGATACCTACATCAGTACCCATCATACTGATCCAAAAATTGTCCTGAATGAAATTGAGCATCTCAGTCATCAGTTTGGTGCTGAATTAAGTAAAATTGATGGAGTTCGACTTGATTTTGAACATGGATTCGGCATTATTCGCGCATCCAATACGGGGGAATATTTTACCGTCCGTTTTGATGCGGACTGTCAAAATCGTTTGGATGAGATCCGTCAGACATTTGCGTCTATGCTCAGTCATCGCTATCCTATGATCGCCCAAGATATTTTACAGGCGCACTGATTTCTTATACGATCCGTACCCATCGGTCTAGTCGCTATAGCTCATTTAAGGAGAGACGAATGCCACACCAGCACACTGGCATCGACAAAGCACAAATTTTGACAGAAGCTTTGCCGTATATTCAACGCTTTTCAGGTAAAACGCTAGTGGTGAAGTATGGTGGCAATGCAATGACTGACCCGGCATTGGAAAGTTCATTTGCACGCGATATTGTCTTGTTGAAGACTGTCGGTTTAAATCCCATTGTTGTACATGGCGGTGGTCCGCAAGTGGATTCCTTATTAAAACAGTTGGGGCGTGAGTCTGATCGTATTGATGGAATGCGTGTCACTGATCCAGCGACCATGGAAGTGGTTGAAATGGTTTTAGGCGGGAGTGTGAATAAGTCAATCGTCAACTTGATCAATAAGCATGGCGGTCGCGCAATTGGTTTAACCGGTAAAGACGGCAATTTATTACGTGCCAAAAAGCTGTTGATGGAAAAAACCAAAGAAGATGGTACAGTGGCTCAGATTGACTTAGGTCTTGTTGGAGAAGTGACTGGCGTAAAGACGGATGTCTTGGAAATGTTCACACAAAGTGATTTTATTCCTGTCATTGCGCCACTTGGTGTGGATGAAGATGGTCAAACTTATAACATCAATGCGGATTTGGTGGCAGGTAAAGTGGCTGAAGCTTTGGGCGCTGAAAAACTGATCTTGTTGACCAATATTAGTGGTGTTTTAGATGAAAATAAAAATCTACTTACTGGCCTCAGTACGCAAGAAGTTGATCGTCTAATTGAAACAGGGGTGATCTATGGCGGCATGATTCCAAAAGTGGGGTGTGCTTTAGATGCTGTGAAAGGCGGTGTCGTCAGTGCACATATTGTTGATGGGCGAGTGCCTCATGCAACCTTGTTGGAAATCTTTACCGATCATGGTGTAGGGACTTTGATTACCAATCGCTCAAAGCCCAATAAAGTATAAATTTAGTTTTGATATGAGCAAAGCCAGTGTCTCTACACTGGCTTTTTATTGGTCCATGGATTTATCGCCTATTGACCATTTGTACTGTGTTTTTAAATGGTCATTTTTTCGTCATATAAGTGTCATGTGGATTGCCTAGTGTAAGTAAAAGCTCAAGGAGTCTAAAATATGTTCGCAAAATTAAATCAGTATCGCCAGAACTTCCAGAACTTCAATTTACCTTTACCAAAACCTAAAAAAGCACAGTCACAATATAAATTTGAATGGGTTGAAGACCTTAAACAGCTCAAAGAAGTACAAAAATTCCGAGCAGTCCAATTTGCAGATCAGTTTGGCATCCACTTTGAAAACGGTTTAGACCAAGATCTTTATGACCTTGATTGTGAACATGCCGTATTACGAGACAAGTGGAGCAATGAAATTGTGGCTTATACCCGTTTAAAATTGATCCAAGGACATGAACTTGCGCGTAGTTATAGCGCGCAAGAATTTGATGTTTCACAGTTCTCAGACTTATCAAATATTGTTGAAATTGGGCGTACCTGTGTCCATCCTCGCTATCGTAATGGACGTGCACTGTCGATGCTATGGTTAAATTTAGTCCCTACGGTACTTTGGAAAATGAAAGCCAAACATCTGATGGGCTGTGTCAGCATCCGCTTGGAAGATAATAAAGCACGTGCTTACTACACCCACCAACATCTTAAAAAAATGAATGCCAAACAGTCGATTGATGTTAAGGCTAAACCTGCTTTTGAACCCAGCCATCCAGAATATAGTTTTCCGCAAGATGAAAGAATTCCAAAACTATTTGATGTGTATTTAAAAATGAATGCGCGCTTATCAAAACAGGCATATCATGATGAAGCATTCAACTGCCTGGATTATTTTGTATTTCTTGATGTAAATGAAGTCGCAAAGAAATTTGTGCTTAATAAAATGGTCAATCGCTAAGCATAGTTCATTGGGATATTTTTAAGTTTTTATAGGGGCAGGATGGGGATGGAAACAGGATACTGTCCCTTTTTTGCCATTAATGGATTTAATTTATTGCTCTAATATCCGCTTGGTTGCTGTTATTTTCAGTTATTGAGATTTGCAAGCCGAGGCGGAGTCATGCACAATATTCTTATAAATAAAACGCTGTATGAATACATTATGTGCCAATTGCTTGGAATGAACTGTGCTACACCTACCGATATTACATTTTCGTTTCGTGGGTTTTCTCAACGTGCAGGAATTACCTCTGATCATTCTGATGGTTTTGGTATCGCATTTTTTGAAGATAAAGCCTGCCGTCTATTTGTAGATAATCAATCCGCAGTGGTATCACCGATTGCTGAGTTGGTACGTAATTATCCGATTAAATCACGGAATGTGATTGCGCATATTCGTAAAGCAACACAAGGTAAAATCACCTTAGAAAATTCACATCCTTTTATTCGGGAACTGTGGGGAAGACAATGGATTTTCGCACACAATGGTGACTTACATAATTTTCATCCACATTTATCAGGGCGCTTTACGCCTGTAGGCAGTACAGACAGTGAATTGGCATTTTGCTATTTACTTGAGCAACTGGTTCTAAGATTTGGTTATTTTGAGCCGAGTTTAAATGATATTTTTGCTTTGCTCGAAGAAATCTCTCCTAAAATTGCTGAATATGGCACTTTTAATTTCTGTCTTTCAAATGGGCAAGCTTTATTCAGTTATGCGACCACAAAATTGCATTGGATTGTTAGAGAATATCCATTTAAATATGCGCGTCTAATTGATATCGATGTCGATATTGATTTTAGTCAATTCACCACCAAAGAAGATCGTGTTGCTGTTATAACGACTGAACCATTAACACAAAATGAAATATGGACAGCGTATAAACCTGGTGAAATGATTTTATTTAAAGATGGTAGAGTGATAAAAACAGCAACAACCCATGTGGAGCGTTTGGCGCGAGAAGCTGATGATCCGAGTTTAATCAGAATAACCAAGGCAGATCAATATTAGTTTAATATTAATTGATGATTTGAAATAACTATGTATTTATTCTAATGAATT
>NZ_JADAIN010000003.1:0-806 GCF_015676285.1 Acinetobacter sp. Res13-Abat-PEC15-P4-01
AACATGATCACTGGTGCTGCTCAGATGGACGGTGCAATCCTTGTATGTGCTGCGACTGACGGTCCAATGCCACAAACTCGTGAACACATCCTTCTTTCTCGCCAAGTAGGTGTACCTTATATTCTTGTATTCCTTAACAAGTGTGACCTTGTTGATGATGAAGAATTACTTGAATTGGTAGAAATGGAAGTTCGTGAACTTCTTTCTACTTATGACTTCCCAGGTGATGACACTCCAATCATCCGTGGTTCAGCACTTGCTGCGCTTAATGGTGATGCTGGTCAATATGGCGAATCTGCAGTTCTTGCTCTTGTTGAAGCGCTTGACTCTTACATCCCAGAACCAGAACGTGCAATCGACAAAGCATTCTTGATGCCAATCGAAGACGTATTCTCAATCTCTGGTCGTGGTACAGTGGTAACAGGTCGTGTAGAGTCTGGTATCGTTAAAGTTGGCGAAGAAGTTGAAATCGTTGGTATTAAAGATACAGTTAAAACAACTGTAACTGGCGTAGAAATGTTCCGTAAACTTCTAGACGAAGGTCGTGCTGGCGAGAACTGTGGTGTACTTTTACGTGGTACTAAGCGTGAAGACGTACAACGTGGTCAAGTACTTGCTAAACCAGGTACAATCAAGCCGCACACTAAATTCGACGCAGAAGTATATGTACTTTCTAAAGAAGAAGGTGGTCGTCATACACCGTTCCTTAACGGTTACCGTCCACAGTTCTACTTCCGTACAACTGACGTAACTGGTGCAATCCAATTACAAGACGGCGTTGAAATGGTAATGCCAGGCGACAACGT
>NZ_JADAIN010000028.1:0-26121 GCF_015676285.1 Acinetobacter sp. Res13-Abat-PEC15-P4-01
GAAAAATGTAAATAAATTTTTAAAAACCATTCATATACAAATTCTTATGCCAAAATTTTATTTTAATAAGATAGAAAAAATTACTGTATTTATTTAAGTTTTTAAAATTTTATTTTTCAATTGTGCAGTTTCTTGGACTTTTGTGATCCTGGCATGGGGATCAAAAACAAAAAAGTATAATGTGTCGAAAACAGCATACTTATGAAAATTGACTTTTAAAAAAGCCCCTCTTTAAAGACTGTTTTTTATTGAAATATAATGATAAATGCCTATCCAATATAATCATATATAGCCCACAAATATGACAATCGCATAAACAAAATAAAAAACCTGCATTATCAATCGGCTATTCGCAAATCGTATAACGAACCTTAATTACATTTTGGACTTCAATCCATAAAAATTGATTTTTATATTCAATTTGAATACAGAAATCTTCTGCACCATCATCAAGACCAGACACAGTCCATGTTGTTCCCTGAGGAAAATCATTGAGCCATTTCGCTTTATAAAAATCGGATACTGAATCAAAATCAAGATACTTATCCGGTCTATCTACAATATTTTGTGCCAGATTTTCGAATTTTTGTTTTTGTACCTGAACAAAGTCAATCAACATACTCGACCTTTATATCAACTAGATATGATTATACAACTGACCCACCTGTTTCTTTTTCACTTGCTCCCATTGCCACCATCCAAATGCAGCCATAGCCACAAATACAGCATATAAACCCGCAGTCAAAAATAAATCTTTGTAAAGGAACATCGCAACGTACACGATATCAACAAATACCCAGAGTACCCAAGTCGCAATGTATTTACGGCTGGTCCAATAGGTTGCCAACAAACTAAATGCTGCCAGTTGCGAGTCTAACATCGGCAAAGCTGCATCAGTAAAATGATGCAGTGACAACCCAAATACAAGCCCACCTAAAGCTGCAATCAACATTTGAATAAACACAGTACGTTTCGCAATTGGTTCAATTCGAATTTCATGATCTTGCTGTTTACCTTTAAACCAGTGATAAAAACCATAAAAATTCACCAGCATAAAAAAGAGCTGTAAAATCGTTTCACCATATAATTTGAAGGTAAAAAACAGATAAGCATAGAGAACAAATGCAAAAAAGTTAAATAACCAGCACCACATATTACGCTTTATCGTTAAACCAACACCAATCACACTAATAATAACGGCAAAAATTTCTAATGCTGACATGATAAAAAGCGCATAAATATAAGAAAGCTTATTATGAAAAAAAACACTACAAATGCAAGAAAAATGACATATCAAGTTTAAAACCAGAGTAGGACATGCACCCAACAATAATGTTTTATAATGACGATGCTTATAGCCGTTTTCTTTTTAAGGTGAATTGAAATCCTTAACAGATCTGAAATAAAGGCCAAAGCAAATTTGAAACATGGTTTTTTTGTTTGTAATATCAATCGCAAATCATAGTTAAAAACAAGTTTTTTGTAAATTTGGTGATTTTTATCAATTCAATTCAACAACACCATATGCTTTTAATTTAAACTAATCAATCATCAACAAATAATGCGACCACCACATACTTGCTTTAGAGAAGTGGGCAAAAATTCAGCTTCAACGGGAAATGATAAATACTTTTAAGATGTTAAAAAATAGCCGAAATCTGATTTTTTCAAAACATATATTTATCATTCGTTAAAATTTAAACAGTATCTTTGAATCGCAGCTTTATATACTATATCTTTAAAATATCTATAAAAAACATAGATTAAATTTGAGTCTTATTCATTGATACTGGTCACATTTTGATCTCATTTACGAGATTTAACACTTGTTTACGTGAATACCAATGAATTAACAGACAGAACCGTCTACTATCATACTTAAGTTATGAATCTTCCCCAAAATTCATAACATTTCTCCTTAACCGAACTGTGAAAGCAGATTCGTTGTTCTACGCAATGATCACCCCAATCATTGCGTATTTTTTTGTCTACAGTTCCGTCTGTTAACTCCAACAGTTATAAGGAATCATTGAACAAAATGCAAGCAATCATTTTCAAGCAACTTTTCCACTATTAAAAATGATAAGATATTGATTTTAATTACAATCAAAAAATATTTAGTTGCAATATTTCGACAAAACCGATAGACTTTATTTATTAATTGAATTAATTGATGATAATTGTAGGATTAGTTCAAATTTAAAATACGATCCACAAAAATTTTTTTAACAATAATTTTGAGCAAAACAATTATGTGGGAATTATTTACACACTCATCCAACTTAATTTTTAGTGTAAGTCTCTGCCTGATGTTGTTGTTGGGATTGGTCGAATGTTTACTTCTTATTATTGGTTCAAGTAGCCAAGGTTTTTTAGACCACTTTGTTCCTGATCAGCTTCTTGAAGTCCATCATCCAGACATTGATCTGCATACAGAACATGGTTTTGTTGTACAACTTTTAGACTGGCTCTATTTAGGACGAATTCCTGTCTTGATATGGTTGATTATTTTTTTAACTGTTTATGCGCTATTTGGCTTTATTGCGCAAACCATTTTTTATCATTTTACAGAACATTATTTTTCTATTTGGGTGATTGCACCAGCCAGTCTTTTTTTATGTATGCCGATCGTCCGGCTATGCGCAGCATTTATCTCCAAAATTTTACCTCAAGATGAAACCACTGCCATTCATAGTGATGAGTTGATTGGTCGTACGGCACAGATTGTTCTAGGCGAAGCCAAACAGAACTACCCTGCTCAAGCCAAAGTCATCGATCAATTTGGACAAACGCATTATATTTTGGTGGAACCTGAATTAGACCAAGTCTTTTCACAAGGTCAATCCGTAATTCTCACCCAGCGAACAAAAGTAGGTTTTAAAGCAATTCTTGATTAATTTTTTAATAACAAACGAAGGCATAATAAAATGTTGAATTCAAATTTATATCAAATACTGGTTTTAGCGGGCATTGTGCTCGCAGCACTGATCATTATTGGCGTGATCATTGCCCGTTTATATAAACGTTCGAGTAAAGAGGTTTCCTTTGTTCGTACTGGTTTTGGTGGTGAAAAGGTCATTTTGAATGGCGGTGCAATTGTACTTCCTGTTTTACATGAAGTGATTCCTGTCAATATGAATACACTACGACTTGAGGTTAAACGTGCGACAGATCAAGCACTGATTACTCGAGATCGCATGCGTGTGGATGTGATGGCGGAATTCTATGTTCGTGTAAAACCTACCGCAGAATCAATTGCTACGGCAGCGCAAACGCTGGGTAAAAAAACCATGTCACCGCAAGAACTAAAAGACTTGGTTGAAGGTAAATTTGTTGATTCTCTACGTGCAGTTGCAGCTGAAATGGCAATGGAAGAGTTACATGAGAAGCGCGTAGACTTTGTTCAAAAAGTTCAACAAGTGGTCTCAGAAGATTTATTTAAAAATGGTTTAGAACTTGAAACTGTTTCTTTGACAGGTTTGGATCAGACCAGTTTTGAATATTTTAATCCACAAAATGCTTTCGATGCTGAAGGTTTAACGAAATTAACCGAAACCATTGAAGACCGTCGTAAAAAACGAAATGACATCGAACAGGACAACGACCTTGCCATCAAAGCCAAAAACTTAGAAGCTGAACAAGCGCGTTTGCAAATCCTTCGCGAAGAAGAATATGCAAAAATGCAACAAGAACGTGAAATTGCCATTCGCAAAGCTGAACAGTCTGCTGAAATCGCGACCCAAGAAGCGGCAAAAAAACGAGAAGCCGAAGAGGCACGTATTGCCGCTGAACGTGAAGTTGAAATCAAACGCATTGCTTCAGCACGCGATGTTGAAAATGAAAATATTCAAAAAGCACAGTTGATCCAAAAAGCACAAGTAGAACAGAAGAAAACGATTGAGCTTGCTGAACAAGACCGTGCCATCGCGATTGCTGAAAAATCACGCGCGGAATCTGAAGCTAAAGCCTTGGCAGATCAAGCACGTGCACAAGCGGTAAAAGCAGAAGAAGAAGTGACAACTGTTCGAGAAACCCAACGTGCTGAACGTTTGAAAGCAGTTGAACTGGTGGCGGCAAAACAGGTTGCTGAAACAGATGCGATTGCTATCACTGTTGCAGCAGAAGCATCAAAACAAGCAGCAGTTGATGATGCAGAAGCTGTACGTATCGCAGCACAAGCTGAAGCAGAAAAAGTTCGCTTGAAAGCCAAAGGTGAAGCTGATGCAAAAATGCTACTTGCAGCCGCTCAAGAGAAACAATATCAAGTGGATGCTGAAGGTACACGTGCAGTGAACGAAGCTAATAATGTTCTTTCAACTGAACAGGTAGAGATGCAAATTCGTCTAGCCTTATTAAAATATCTTCCTGAAATCATTCGTGAAAGTGTTAAACCTATGGAGAATATTGATGATATCAAGATCCTTCAAGTCAATGGCTTAGGTGGTGTTGCAGGTTCGACTGGAACAGTTGAATCCGGTGAACAAAATCAGGTTGCTCTTTCAGATCAGGTCGTCAACAGTGCCCTACGTTATCGCTCACAAGCACCTTTAATTGACAGCTTAATGAACGAGTTAGGTATCAAAGGTGGTGATATCAATGGTTTGACCCAATCATTAAAACCCAACAATGATTAATTGATCAGTACGGTATAACAACACTATTGAGCTCCTGAATTTAGGGGCTCTTTTCTATTGGCTGACATTGAATGCCCAAGGACTGACGATTTAAATCTCAGTCTTGATCTAAATAAATGATGCAATAGCACAGATATTTCTTTTAGAATCGAGTGCTTGATCCCATCTATTTGGTCGAAATACCATGCCTATTTTTCAGCTCGATACTACAATCTAAAAATGACTTGGTTTATTTTTATTCTAGGTGCAATGCTTGCAGGCTTTATACAAGGTTTAACAGGTTTCGCTTTTGCTTTAATTGCGATGTCTTTTTGGGTCTGGGTATTGCCACCGCAACTGGCGGCCCCGTTAGTGGTCTTCGCTTCCTTGTGGAGCCACCTGATTGCACTCGGACGAGAACAAAAACATACCTTTTCTTTTTCTTTGGTGCTGCCCTATCTGATTGCTGGATTAATCGGTGTTCCATTGGGCACCTACCTCTTGCACATGATAGATGGCAACAGTTTTAAAACCTTACTTGGGCTTTTTTTAGTGATTTGGTGTCCAATCATGCTTTTGGCACCTGAATTTCCTCGCATTCAGGCATTCGGAAAACTCGCAGACGGCTGTGTCGGCTTTCTAGGTGGAGTTTTAGGGGGATTGGGTGGTTTTTGTGGTGCGGCACCTTCTGCATGGGTCATGCTTAAAAATCTACCTAAAGCTCAACAGCGCTATATTCTCAGGCACTTTAATTTTGCTATTCAGTTATTTACGATATTGGTCTATTTCTATCAAGGCGCGATTCAAAGTTTACATTTACCTTATTTAGCACTGATTATTGTTACTGTCAGTATCCCAGCAATGATGGGTGCTCAAATGTTTTACAAAATTTCTGAATTACAATTCAAACGTATCGTACTCAGCTTGCTTTTCGCTTCTGGGTGTTTCTTGTTATTCACATCGCTGATCTCATTTGCATCATTCAGATAAGACGCTTTTACAACCTAATGTTTTGAGAAAGGTTTCGATCAATTTACTTACGGACCTCATCTTGCTCAATCCATTTTTTGTTTAAGCACATTCCTGTGCTGCATACGAAGCAGTGCTTTGTTTTGCTCATCTTCCCTTACTCGACATGGCAACATCCATGCCGAGCGCGATATCGATATCAGTTAAAATTGACCGGTAGGAAAAATCAAAGACTATTTTTATTCAGTGAATCCTACTGACTGTTTTAAACTTGATCAAATCTTGGAGGTTTTCGAACTCAAGGTTCAACCCCACTATGTTTAGTCATCAACGCTCCCATTCTGAATATAGGCAGATCATCTATCACAGAATGGGCAGAATTTGATCCAGTAAAATTGGATTCAGGTTTTACTGAATTAGGATTGTTGTGAATTTTGACGCTCTTTTGGAGATACCTTTTGAGACAGGGATATCGCTGCTTGAGGGCTGAAATGATCATTTAACAATGCTTTTCTCAAACCAAACATATAGAGCAAAATAATCACAGAGAATGGCAAACCACAGAGTACAACTGCGCTTTGCATTGAATGAAAACTCCCTGCCAACAACAGACCAATACTGACCAAAGTAATCACCACTGACCAGAAAATTCGTAACCAGATCGGTGAGTCGCTTTCACTACTTCCACCTTTGGTAGATAAATTCGCAATCATCAGTGTCCCTGAACCCACTGGCGTTAAAAATAGGACAAAACAAATCACGACCACAATACCAGCCACATAAGGATTGAAAGGTAAATACTCCAGCAATTTAAATAAGGACAAAGCAGGATCGGTTAATACCATATCACCCAGAACTTTTTGTTTCTGATTCAATATTAAATCAATCGCAGTATTTCCAAAAATTGAAAGCCAAGCCAGAGTAAAACCAAGTGGAATAAGGCATACACCCAATACCACTTCACGAATCGTACGACCTTTTGAAATACGGGCAATAAACATTCCAACAAATGGCGCCCAAGCAATCCACCATGCCCAGTAAAATACCGTCCACGATCCCAACCATCCGCTTGCTTTTTGATTGTATAAATACACGTCAAAGCTTTTCACTACAAAATGATTTAAATAATCACCGATATTTTGCACCAAACCATTTAACAAATGATTGGTTGGTCCAGTTAAAAATACGAAAAGTAATAAAGCATAGAGTAAGCGTAAATTGATCCGTGAAAGCCAGGCCAAGCCTTTTTCAATCCCCACCACAGTAGTGATCGTCGCAACAACCATCATCACCAAAACCACACTGATCAGCGTAACATTGTTATTGGGAATCTCTGGAAGTAAATAACTGATTCCTGAAACAAGCACCAATGCACCAATCCCTAAATTGGTGACTAGAGAAATAACGGTGGCTAAAATACCAAAGCCATCAACACAGTCACCAATCAAACCATAGATTTTTTCACCAAAAATTGGATAAAGTGCCGAGCGTAAGGCCAAGGGTAAATCTAGGCGGAAAGCAAAATAGCCCAAAGTCACACCCAACAAGGCATATAATACCCAGCCATGAATACCCCAATGTAAAAAGCTATACATCATTGCATCACGTGCAGCCTGAATGGTTCCGCCCTCTCCTTCCGGAGGACGAAGAAAGTGATCAACAGGTTCTGCAACACCGTAGTAGAGTAAGGCGATCCCAATACCGGCAGAGAACAACATGGACACCCAAGCCAGATAGCCAAACTCAGGTTTATCATCATCTTTGCCTAATGGAATTTGTCCAACGCGTGAAAAAGCCAGCCATGCAACAAAACCAATACAGCCAACAATGACCAACATATAATACCAACCAAATAATTGATTGGTCTGCTCCTGTACATAGGTCAGCCAAAACTGGCTTTTTTCAGGAAACAAAACAAACAATAACCCAAAAATACCGATACTGACTGCTGAACTTCCAAATACAAATAAATTTAATCGAACATGCTCAGATTCCGATCCATCATGACTTTTTGACACCATGCTCTTGCTCCTTGCAAACGGTGTATTTTCTTAAAAAATAATATGATAGACATTGTCTCGACTTAGCATCTCAACCTCTTAGGAGCTTGAATAAGCCATTTAGATCTTCTATTGTCCATCAAAAAATTGTTGATTTTTGCAGATTATACTTTTTATTGATTGAACGTTCAATCAATAAAAAGTATGATTAAAATGCTATGATGCTCTATATCGAGAAATGTTAGATAAAAACCCTATTGTTGGGTGAATGGATAAACATGACAAAGCGTAGAGTAAAACCAGAGCATGTGCGACGTGAAGAAATTATCAATGCCGCATTTAATGTGATTTATGAAGTGGGATTGTCCAATACAACCATTGCACAAATCGCAAAAAAAGCTGAATTATCAACGGGTATTGTGAGTCACTATTTTGGTGATAAACAAGGATTAATAAATACCTGTATGCAAGAAATGCTCAACGTTTTGCGTCGAAAGACCGACCAATATAAAGCTGAAGCAGATCCGCATCCGGAAAGCCAAATCAAAGCAATTATTGATTCCAACTTTGATATCAGCCAGGTTAACAAACAGGCAATGCGCGTCTGGTTGGACTTTTGGTCCGCAAGTATGCACCTCCCTGAACTGGGGCGCTTGCAACAGATTAATGACCAACGCCTGTATTCAAACTTGAAGTTTCATTTCCTCAAGTTGTTGGACAAAGATCAGGCAAGTATTGCTGCTCGTGGATTGGCAGCTTTGATTGACGGATTATGGTTGCGTGGCAGTTTAAGCAGTCATGATGAATTTGACAGCCAACTGGCACGATCCATTGCTTACGATTATGTAAAAACGCAATTGCAATTTGCGCAGAAACCTTTGCAGGAGAGACAGAATGAGTGATTCACAAGTTCATCAATTGTATATCCATGGTCGCTATGTTGCCGCGACCAGTGGTAAAACATTTAATAGTATTAACCCTGCCAATGGTGAGGTGATTGCAACACTTCAGCAAGCTTCACAACAAGATATTGAAACTGCTGTTCAAAGTGCACAACAGGGTCAAAAAGTTTGGGCAGCCATGACGGCGATGGAACGTTCACGTATTTTACGCCGTGCTGTAGATATTCTCCGTGAGCGTAATAACGAGCTCGCCCACCTGGAAACGCTCGATACAGGTAAAGCCTACAGTGAAACCTCGACTGTGGATATTGTCACTGGAGCTGATGTTCTAGAATATTATGCAGGGCTTGCCACGGCGATACAGGGTGAACAAGTTCCGCTTCGTGATTCCAGCTTTTTTTATACCCGTCGTGAACCACTGGGTGTGGTTGCAGGCATTGGTGCTTGGAACTACCCAATTCAAATTGCACTGTGGAAATCTGCTCCTGCCCTTGCTGCAGGAAATGCCATGATTTTCAAGCCAAGTGAAACTACTCCGCTTACAGCCTTTAAACTTGCAGAGATCTATACCGAAGCAGGTCTTCCAGATGGCGTATTTAACGTTGTACAAGGTGCAGGTCGTGAAATTGGACAATGGCTGACAGAACATCCTGTAATTGAAAAGATTTCATTTACTGGTGGTGTAGAGACAGGCAAGAAAGTCATGGCAAGTGCTGCAAGTTCAACCCTTAAAGAAGTGACAATGGAACTGGGTGGTAAATCACCATTGATCATCTGCAATGATGCTCATCTAGAACGTGCCGCTGACATTGCAGTCATGGCAAACTTCTTTAGTTCAGGACAGGTATGTACCAACGGTACACGCGTATTTGTACCTAAATCTTTACTCGCTGACTTTGAACAAGCAGTTGTTGAACGTGTAAAACGTATTCGGATTGGCGATCCAATGGCAGAACACACCAACTTTGGTCCGCTCACCAGCTTCCCACATATGGAAAAGGTATTGTCTTTCATTGAGTCAGGCAAACAACAAGGTGCAAAACTGCTTATCGGTGGTGGACGTGCAACCGAAGGCGATTTAGCCAAAGGGGCTTATGTATTACCGACTGTTTTTAGCAACTGTCAGGATGATATGCGCATCGTTAAAGAAGAGATTTTTGGTCCTGTGATGAGTATCCTCAGTTATGAAACAGAGGAAGAAGTCATTCGCCGTGCCAATGACACCACATTTGGTCTTGCAGCGGGTGTGGTTACTCAAGATATCAGCCGAGCACACCGCATTATTCACCAAATTGAAGCCGGAATCTGCTGGATCAATACTTGGGGCGAATCTCCTGCGGAAATGCCTGTCGGTGGCTACAAGCAATCAGGTGTAGGTCGCGAAAATGGTTTGACCACACTCGGACATTACACCCGCATCAAATCTATTCAAGTTGAATTAGGCGAGTATCAAAGCATTTTCTAATGCACTCATCTGATAACTTTCAATCCATCCCATGTGCCATGTCATCACTTGATTGCATTGGCACCTTTAAGAAATACAAAAAGGATAATTATGAATACTCAATCCTATGACTACATTATCATTGGCGCAGGATCTGCCGGAAATGTATTGGCTACTCGCTTAACTGAAGACAAAGATGTCACTGTTTTATTATTGGAAGCGGGTGGTCCTGACTATCGTTTAGATTTCCGTACCCAAATGCCTGCTGCCTTGGCATATCCACTACAAGGTCGTCGTTACAATTGGGCATATTTAACCGATCCAGAACCCCATATGAACAATCGCCGTATGGAGTGTGGTCGAGGTAAGGGCTTAGGTGGCTCTTCATTGATCAATGGCATGTGCTACATCCGTGGCAATGCGATGGACTTAGACCAATGGGCAACACACAAGGGTCTTGAAGATTGGACCTATGCAGATTGTTTGCCTTATTACAGAAAAGCTGAAACACGCGATATCGGCGGTAATGACTACCATGGTGCCAATGGTCCAGTTTCTGTGGCTACACCTAAAAATGGCAACAATGTACTGTTCCATGCCATGGTTGAAGCAGGCGTTCAAGCAGGTTACCCCCGTACAGATGATTTAAACGGTTATCAACAAGAAGGCTTTGGTCCTATGGACCGTACCGTGACACCGAAAGGTCGTCGCTCAAGTACAGCCCGTGGTTATTTGGACATGGCAAAAGGTCGATCAAACTTAACCATTGTCACCCATGCAACCACCAATAAAATTCTTTTTAATCAGAAACAAGCCGTCGGTGTCGAATATATTCTGGGTGCGGATCAAACCAACCTAAAACAAGCCCAAGCGAAACGTGAGGTATTATTGTGTGCAGGTGCAATTGCATCACCACAAATCTTGCAGCGTTCGGGGGTCGGTCAAAGTACTTTCCTGAAATCAATGGACATTGCAGTGGTTCATGATTTGCCAGGCGTGGGTGAAAATCTGCAAGACCATTTGGAAATGTATCTACAGTACAAATGCAAGCAGCCCGTTTCTCTCTATCCAGCGTTGAAATGGTACAATCAACCTGCAATTGGTGCTGAATGGCTCTTTAATGGCACAGGCATTGGTGCGAGCAACCAGTTCGAAGCAGGTGGCTTTATCCGTAGCTCAGACGAGTTTGACTGGCCTAATATTCAATATCACTTCTTGCCAGTGGCGATTAACTACAACGGCAGTAATGCTGTTAAAGAACATGGTTTCCAAGCCCATGTGGGTTCAATGCGTTCACCTTCTCGTGGTCGAATCAAACTCAAATCGAAAAATCCATTTGAACATCCAAGTATTTTGTTCAACTACATGTCCACTGAACAAGACTGGCGTGAGTTCAGAGATGCGATCCGCATTACCCGTGAAATCATGCAACAGCCTGCATTGGATGCCTATCGTGGCGATGAAATCAGCCCTGGCAAAAAAGTGCAAACCGATGCTGAGCTCGATGATTTCGTGCGAAACCATGCTGAAACGGCTTACCACCCTTCTTGCAGTTGCAAAATGGGCGAAGATGAAATGGCTGTGGTGGATGGTCAAGGACGGGTTCATGGTTTAGAGGGCTTACGTGTAGTAGACGCTTCAATCATGCCATTGATCATTACTGGAAACTTAAATGCAACCACCATTATGATCGCAGAAAAAATTGCAGACCAAATCCGTGGTCAAAAGTTACCACGATCTGAAGCGGGTTATTACAAGGCAGGAACAGCGCCTGTACGCCAGGCTCCTTTGCGCCAAATTCATTCATAGAAATCTATATTGCGCCAGCTGAGTGACCACTGAGCTGACGCATTAATCAAGGACGGATAAGATGAAAAAGCAATTATTATTTCTCATTTCTTGCAGCATGTACGTTCAAGGCATCTATGCAGACGAATCAAGTACAGTCACGACATCTCCGTATAGTGCAAATCTGACCATAGCGAGCCAATATGTTTCACGTGGTTTCCAACAGACTTGGGGGAAACCCGCTTTACAAGGTGGCTTAGACTACAACCATAGCAATGGCTTTTTTGCCGGAACATGGGCATCCACAGTCAGTGATGATTTTATCCGGGATGCAACTGTAGAATGGGATGTTTACACTGGATATCGACGCAGTTTCGGAGAGCTGACGCTCGGTACAAAAGTCGCGTATTACTATTATCCTGGTGCAAAAACCACAGCAGAAACAGCACATACCCGATTTAACTATGGAGAAATCATTCCTGAAATTAGTTACGGTCCATTCAGCCTGAAATATGCCATCACCTATACACAAGATTATTTTGGCAATAACTCTGACACCTTGGCGACTGGAAACAATCAACACTCTCGTGGTTCTGGATATCTGGATTTGAATTGGTATCAGCCCCTCACCCAAGGTTGGTCTGTAAATGCACACTACGGTCATCAACGTATTCGAAACTTTTCTGATGCTAACTTTCAGGATGCCAGTCTGACCATCAGTAAACAATTGCCTTATCAGATTGCAAGCAGTTTAAGCTATAGCAAAGCATGGGATAAAGATGGTTTTTACCAGAGCTATAGTAATGGCAACCCAAATGCTAAAGTTTCCAATCCGATTGACTCAACAGTGACCTTTGCACTCACAAAAACTTTTTAGTTTTCCCAATCAATGATCAGCGTTAAGTATCAATGCTCTATGAGAGCATTTAAAATCTAAATATTTTTTAATTCACTTCCCTTTTCAGCATGACTCATCCTCATGCTTTTTTTATGAATCTGTAGTGAAACAGCCGGAGGATTCTTACAGGTGATTTCATTTCAAACATTCATATTCAATAAACTTTATATTTTTTATACAGATTGATTGTCAGAAGATGTCATGATTCATTTAGATTGTACTTTTCAGTCATTGCTGGTTTGCGATGATGCAGTGACATGAATGTCACCATGCCGGACAGCACCATATGAGCAAAAACCGAAGCACTGCTGTGTTTGCAGTGCAAAAATGCAGTTCAACAGAAATTGGGGAGCAAAGTTCAGCATCGCCTGCTTAAATCACTTTGAACTTTAAGTTAAAGCATGGCAATAAAAGTTTCATGCCATTCCACAATAGTTTTATCGTATTGAGCTAGAAAAAAATATTTTTTAATGCATAAGTTTTTCTACAGATTGACAATATATGCTTTGCACCCAATCCCAGGATGAAACAGGAGAGTACCTATAGATCATAAATATAAAATAAATCGTTAAATAACAAAATCATATGCACCTATCATTCATTGCAGCTTTCGTGCTGCGCCGCTCTTTATAAATCAATGATCTCACTATATTTTTTAGACTTTTAGATGATTTTATCGACAGTCTGACATATTTTGTGACGTGATATTCCCTATTTATTTTCAGGTTTTTTATCGTTTTTATGATTTAACAATGTATTCCTGCGAACTTTTACTTTAAAATACACCGACTATCTTTTCGTAATTCGTCACCACCTTGCGCCAAAGCAACTGTTTTATGCGTGGTAGCACGAATAAACATGCCTTTGAAAATTCGCGTGGCTAATAATTGTAATGACTCAAGCAACTCATCATCCTATGGAATCCATTTCCAACATCCGTGTATTGGATGAATGGCAAGAAGAAATTCCAGAGGATTTATACATTCCTCCCGCTGCATTCGAAATTCTGCTTGAACATTTCGAAGGACCACTCGACTTTTTAATTTACCTGATTCAAAAAAACGGTTTTGATCTTTTACAACTGGATATCGCTCCAATTGCAACACAATATCTGTCCTATATGGACAATATGATATCGCTGAATATTGAACTCACTGCAGACTACATGGTCATGGCGGCACTGTTAGCGGATTTAAAATCACGGTTGCTGTTACCAAAACCAAAAACAATCCAGATTGAAAAAGATCCAAAACAAGAACTTATTGATCGTTTAGAAACCTATTTACGTATTAAACAAGCCGCCGAACGGTTAGGGCAAATGCCTGTTTTAGATCGAGACACTTTTGCAAGTCATGTTGCGATAGGTGAAATCCCTAAAGTATATGAGGGCTATGACGTCAACATGCTAAAAGATGCCTTGTACTGCATTTTTAACCGTCCCGAACCGATTACCCACAAAATTGAGCAAGAGCCTGTACTGCTTGAAGAACGTATTGCCTATATTGAATATATGACTCAATCAGGTGGGGTGCTCAGTTTCCAAGAATTGCTTAAACCAAACCAAGGTCGTATGGGCATGGTGGTGACATTTATGGCAATCTTAGAACTGACGCGTCAGCAAAAAGTACAAATTATTTCATCTGGTGTCGAAGCTCCTCTTTCCATTCAAGGTGCAAACGCATGACCATAGATCAAAATAATGTATTTAATGTTGATGAATTACATCATGAAGTTCTCATGCAACTTGAAGCGATTATCTTTGCAAGTGACGCCCCTGTTTCTCTAGCACGTTTAAAAGAAGCATTTCAAAATCAATATTCCAAACAACAATTGCAACAGTATTTACAGCAGTTGTCCGTTTTACAACATGGTCGCTCCATTGAGTTGATTGAAACCGCTCAAGGCTATCGTTTTCAGGTCCGTGCAAAGTACCGCAATATGATTGCACAGGTTTGGCCTGATCGACCAACCCGATTATCCCCATCACTGTTGGAAACTGTTGCAGTGATCGCTTATCATCAGCCTGTAACCCGCGCTGATATTGAGCAAATACGAGGAGTGACAAATAATAGTCAAATACTCAGGACTTTATTTGATTGGAACTGGATTAAAGAATCCGGTTACCGTGAGCTCCCGGGAAGACCCGCGTTGTTGATAACGACGCCACAATTTTTAAATGCCTTTGGTCTAGTGTCTTTGGATCAATTGCCTCCCCTACAGGACGCCAAGGAAGCTTTTATGGCTTTGGATGCGCAAGCGCCAAAGTCTTAAATAGGTGCACTGTTGATGATTATTTCTAAGGTTATGCTGTCATGAGTGAAAAATTGCAAAAGGTGCTCGCACGAGTTGGTCTGGGCTCTCGCCGTTATATGGAAGAGGTCATTGCCGCAGGTCGTGTAAGTGTCAACGGGCAGGTTGCTCAAGTGGGTGAACGTATCGAACCAGGTGATGAGCTTCGCATCGATGGTCGTAAGGTTCAGTTCCAAATTGAAGATGAAATCCGTCGTCGCGTATTGATTTACTATAAGCCAGAAGGTGAAATCTGCTCGCGTAATGATCCAGAATCTCGCCCGACCGTGTTTGATCATTTACCGCCAATTGCCAACGATCGCTGGGTCATGGTGGGTCGTTTAGACATTAACTCTACCGGTTTATTGCTTTTCACAAACGATGGTGAGCTTGCCAATCGTTTAATGCATCCCTCAAATGAAATCGAACGTGAATATGCCGTTCGTGTCATGGGAGAAGTCACGCCTCAACTTAAAAACAACATGATCAATGGCGTTGTTTTAGATGATGGTCCAGCTAAATTTGAATCTTTCTCTGAAATTGGTGGTGAAGGGATCAATCGCTGGTACCAAGTCGTTGTGAAAGAAGGTCGTAACCGTGAGGTTCGCCGTATTTTTGAATCACAAGGTTTAAAAGTAAGTCGCTTACTCCGTACACGTTACGGTACTGTGATTTTGCCTCGTGAACTTCGTACAGGTCGTTGGATGGAACTGGATAAAACTGATATTGATAATTTAACCAAAGCGGTTGAATTAAAACCACGTCAAGGTACGGGTCTATTTGGTATGGCAAAACGCCGTACAGAACGTATGCAAGACAAACCTATGGCTGCACGTCGTGGCGGTTTCCTTCGTCAGCAACGTCGTGACAGTGAAGGTGAACAACAATATAGCCATAATGAACAGCGCGACTTTAAAACAGGTTCAAACCAATATGGTCAAAACCGCAGTGAAAACCGTGCTGATCAGCGTAATGAACGTTCTGAAAACCGTTTCAATAAAGTGCGTTCGAGCGGCAACAGCTACAATCACGATCGTGCTGATAATCGTGGGAACAGCTTTAACAGCAACCGTTCTGAAAACCGCTATGGTTCGCAACAAAACCGTAATCGCTCAGATGAGCGTTACAGCAATGATCGTCGAGACTATGCAGACCGTCAAGAACGCAGTGAACAACCTGAAAAGAAAAAACCTTTTGTCGTGACGAAAGGTTTTAAGAAGTTCTAAAACACTCGAATACTTCAATATAAAAAGCCACTCAATCGAGTGGCTTTTTAATTAAACGTGAATCAGGACAGATGTTCAACCGCAGCTTGAGGAATCGCACTCAACAGACGTTTGGTATATTCATGTTTTGGTGACTGATACAATTCATCAGAATTGGCGATTTCGACAATATCACCATGATTCATCACCATGATTTGATCAGATATATATTTCACTATAGACAGATCATGTGAAATGAAAATATAGCTCAATCCAAACTCATCCTGTAAGTCTTGAAGTAGATTTAACACCTGCGCTTGTACTGAAACATCCAATGCGGATACCGACTCATCACAGATCAAAATTTCAGGCTTGAGTGTTAAACAGCGGGCAATCGCAATCCGTTGACGCTGCCCTCCAGAAAACTCATGGGGATAACGATCGAAAGCTTGAACAGGCAAACTGACTTTCTCTAATAACGCTAAGGCAAACTGCTTACGTTCTACATCGTTTGCACCAATGCCATGAATCTGCATCGGTTCCATCAGGATCTGTCCAACGGTAAAGCGTGGATTCAATGAAGCATAAGGGTTTTGGAAAATAATCTGAATTTTACGTTGATATTGGGTAAATTCTTTTTCAGACATTGCCAAAATATCTTTTCCTTGAAATAACGCCTGCCCGCCTGTTGCCTGCTGTAGACGCATGAGCAATAAACCAATTGTAGTTTTGCCTGATCCTGACTCACCGACTAGACCTAAAGTCTTTCCTTTCGCCAATTGAAAAGATGCACCTTTCACCGCTTGATATTCCTCTTTTCCAAAGAATCCTTTACGGCTAAAAAATGACTTTTTTAAGTCCTTAACTTCTAGAATAATTTCTTCACCACCCACCAAGCCACGCGTTCTTTCCAGCATTTTTGTTTCTGCTAAATCACCATCTTCAAGCGAATGTGGTTCTTGCCGCTCAAGAAAATCACTGATGACAGGTAAACGATATGGACGTTGAGACAATGTTGGTCGGCATAACAATAAAGCTTTGGTATACGGATCCTTGGGGTGTTCAAGCACCTCTCTGGCTAAACCTTGCTCACGAATTTCGCCATGACGCATCACAATCACTTGATCTGCAATCTCACTCACCAAAGCCAAATCATGAGTAATAAATAACATCGACATTTGACGGCGTTTGCGCAAAGCCTCTAATAAATCTAAGATTTGCTTTTGGATGGTAACATCTAGTGCTGTGGTCGGTTCATCCGCGATCAGTAATTTAGGTTCACATGCAATCGCCATTGCAATCATAACCCGCTGCTGTTGCCCCCCCGAAAGCTGATTGGGATAAGCATCGATCTTGGTTTCTGGGGATGGGATCCCCACTTCAGTGAGTAACTCGAGCGCACGTTGGCGCGCTTGTTTTCGCCCCATATTTAAGTGAATGCGTAGAATTTCAGCGATTTGATCACCCACAGTAAACACAGGATTAAGCGATGACATCGGTTCCTGAAAAATCATGGCAATATCTTTACCGCAAATCTTACGCATTTGTTTGGTTGTCAGACACAGTAAATCTTGACCTTCAAACATAATTTTACTTTTTTCAGCAATATAAGACTGATCTTTGGGCAAGAGTCCCATTGTTGCCAGAGATGTTACTGACTTACCGCTGCCCGACTCTCCCACCAATGCTACTGTGGTATTGGCAGGAATCTGAAAAGAAATGCTTTTTACAGTTTCAATGAGTTGCTTATTTTCCCCCTTAAAACTCACACTGAGATCTTGAACACTCAGCAGTACAGGAGGTATCACATGTTGTTCTGACATCTATGTACTCCTTATTTTATTTTAGGGTCTAATGCATCGCGTAATGCATCAGTAAACATTGAAAATGCTGTAACCAGTACTGCCATCGCGACTGATGCTGCAACCAATTGCCACCATTTACCGAGTATGAGCTCGCTCTGTGCTTCATTCAGCATACTGCCCCACGACACAACTCCGACAGGAACACCAAAACCCAGAAAACTTAAAATTACTTCGGATTTAATAAACCCAACCACTAAAATTGACATTTGAACCAATGCAATATGACTGACGTTTGGAAAGATATGCACGAACATTCGCCTGAGATGGCTAACCCCAATAGCTTTGGCGGCCAGTACATACTCACGTGAGGTATGTTTCATATATTCAGCACGAATTAAACGAAACACACCTGTCCAACCGGTTAAGCCCAGAATCAAAACGATAGATAAAATCCCTTTCTGCTGTAATACAGCTGCAATCGCCAAGACCAGTAATAAATAGGGAATAGAGGTAAAAATACTGTAGAACCAATTGAGTAGATCATCGACCCATCCACCAAAATAGCCTGCAATCGCACCTAAAAATGTACCAATGACCACAGCCAACAATGCAGAAACCAGCCCAACCACAATTGAAGTTTCAGCGCCTTTAATGGTCTTTAGTAAAACATCCTGTCCCCACTTGTCTGCACCGAAAGGCAAGGTTTTTTTCAATTCACTTTGCTGATCCAGCAAATGTCCACCCAATTGTTGATCAATGGCTTTCATATCCTCGGCAAGTGGATCTTGAACACCATAATAATCCACTGCCCCACCTGCACCCTGTTCAGATGCAATTTGAGCATTCAACGCTTTGATCACGTCTTTTAGAGGATCAGCAGGATTTTCAGGTAAAGCTGCTGTATTTGCTGTCTTTTGGGCAGTATTTTGTAGTGTTTGGTCTGCTCCAATAAAGGTTGGTGGCGCATAACTTTCAGCAACTTCTTTATTCCAGTTTGAGGCAATAACACCGGTCATGGATAAAATGAGAATGATGAAATAACCCAGCAATATCAATAAAGATGCCATGGCAACACGATCGGCTCTTAACCGCCGTATCGCCAAACGCCATAGCCCTGGAGAAGCAGGCTGTTGTGCTTCTACTTTTTTAGATAAAATTCCAAGCATCATCCCACCTACTTCAACTGTACACGTGGATCAACCACTTTATAAATCAAATCAGCGATGAGATTAAAAATCATGGTTGCAGCCGCAACATACACGGTAATGGCTTTAATCACAGGGAAATCACTGCGCTCAACCGCTATAATGATTTCACGCCCGATCCCCGGAATCCCAAAAAAGCGCTCTATCAGGAATGCACCGATTAATAAACCAGGCAGGCTTGCCATCACATCAGTGATAATCGGAATTGAAGCATTACGAAGCACATGGACGCCTAAAATACGCCCTTCTCCTACGCCTTTTGCACGAGCGGTTCTAACATAGTCCTGATTCACTTCATCTAAGACGAAACTGCGGTAAAGCCGTAATGTTGGTGCAATGCTGACCACCAACATAATGAGAATCGGCAATAGGGCATATTCAAATAAATTCTCAGTCAAACTGTCACTCCAGCCTTGTACTGGGAACCAATCTAGCTGATAAGCCAGACTATATTGAAATACGATGATGTAGACCAAAATACTGATCGACATCCCAATGGTACACAACAGCATCACCATTCGATCCGTTAAAGAACCACGGACCGATGCAACAGCCAATGCCAAAATGATTGAAATCACAGTTTGTAAAATCGTCAACGGTATAATGATGGTCAGTGACGGTCCTAGACGGGTCAAAATAATATTTGAAACGGACTCACCTGTACTCCAACTAAAACCATAATCAAAGGTGACAATCTGTTTAATAAAAATCCAAAGTTGGATGTAATAGGGTTGGTCGACACCCAATTGCTGGCGAATGTTTTCAATTTGTTCTGGATTCGCCATTTTCCCCGCAAGAATATATGCAGGATCGCCCCCAACCCAATTGAATAAAAAGAAGATCAGCAACACAACTCCCAACATGGTGGGAATCATCTGCCATATACGACGTATGATGTATGCCAACATAGTTCTAATTCCCTTTAGTTACGTTGTCCCGTAATTTCCTGAAAGAATGCCCTGTTATCCGGTGCTCTGCCCAGGAAATCGACCACCAATTGTTCAGCTTTCTTTTGCCCGCCTTGTGACAGAATTGTTTTACGATAGCGTGCGCCAACTTCAGGATTATTTAAGTTATCGCCAAATGCGGAAAGCATGTCCAAGGCCAAGACTTCAGACCACATATAACCATAATAACCGACCTGATAGCCCCCCATAATATGACCAAACTGACCCGGGAATTCTGTTGTAGGCACATAGCCCAGAGCCGTTTGGGCTTCAAGATTTTTCCAAACATCCATAGGCTGGGTTTTTAATGCATGGGCAGTATGTAATGCCATATCGTATTGCGCATACAAGGTCTGACGTGAATAGAACATGCCACGCCCATAGTTTTTAACCGCTTTGAGTTTTGCAATCAATTCATCATCAATGCGTGGACATGCAGGTTTACAATAATCCGCCAAGGTAGAAAGCGTTTCTTTACGACGTGCCCATTCCTCATACATTTGGGAAGGTGCTTCCACAAAGTCACGCTCTACAGAAGTCCCTGACTGCGAGGCATAACGCGTATTTGAGAGAATGCCATGTAAAGCGTGACCAAACTCATGTACAAATGTTTCCAGTTCATCACTGTTTAAGCCTTTACGGTTAAAGTTGGTGACCAAAGCAGAAATGGGCTTACGCTGGGTCAATGTACTTCCGCCTCTTACTCCCCAAACCGCAGCGTGACCATATTTACCTTCACGTGGAAACTTATCCATATACAGACCACCTAAAAGTTGACCTGTCTGCTTATCGATTACATCGTAGTATTCAACTTCATCTTGCCAAACATCGACTTTGGCAGGCTTAAACTCGATTCCATATAGGTGAGATGAAATGGCAAATAACCAGTCTTGCGACGCTTGGGTTGGAAAATACTCACGCATTTTTTCTTGATCAATTTGATACTTATGCTGACGTAATTTTTCACTCCAGTACGCCTCACTCCAACGGTTAATTTCAGCTTTTTCTACAGGAATATTCAAGGTTTTAGCTTTGAATTCGCGAAGAGCCTGTACTTCTTTTTGTTCCAATGGAGCAACGGTATTGTGTACCTCTTTGAGAAACTTATTTACTGTTTCAGGATTTTGCGCCATGCGATTTTTCAATGCCCAATCGGCATAACTGGCTTTACCAAACAGTTGTGCCAATTCATAACGCAAATCAATGGCTTGTTTAAGCAGGACTAAATTCTTTTCTGTTCCACGGCGTGTATAGGCGATTTGGTAGCGTTTACGGGCATCATCACTGTCTGCCAACTCCATAAAAGGACGATATTCAGGATAATCAAACCCCAATAAATAGTTGCCCTTTTCATTTTTCTTTAAATTGGAGATATAACTTTCGGGTAAACCTTTCAGCTCGGCAGGTGTGAATTCTAATTTTTCTGGATTATCACGAATGTTTCGCGCATATTCTTGTTGAATCTTGGTCAATTCATCCAAAATCACTTTTAAACGGGCTTGTTTTTCCGTCGAGAGCTGAACGCCTGTATCTTCAAAACCATCCAAAATATCTTGGCGATATTTACTGTCAATCTCGTTCGTGGCTTTGGTTTTTTTTATCTGCTGATATAGTTTGGCATCTTGATAGACTTCCGTCTGGAATTGGCTAATTTTAACCTCACAATCCTCAGCAGCTTTGCGTAATGCTGCATCCGGATCAACATTGCTCATCAGATTGATCGGTCCATAAAAATCTTCAAACTCAGCAAAAATCTGATCCCATTTTGCCAACACATTTCCGGCTGGTGCATTATTTTTGAGTTTGAGCGTGGCAAATTCAGCAAGTTTGCTTTTTACATTGGCAATTTTCGCATCACACTGTGCTGGAATATCTTTTGCTTGAAACTTTGGTAAAGTACTGCGTTCGGGTTGTGCATATGTCCACTGTCCCCAACTGACCGATAACATACATAAGGCACTCAGCTTAAATATCTTCATTTTCATCTTTTCTCCAATCTTCAATTTATTTTCAAAATTCAATCTGTTTATTTTTCAGCCACCGCTAAACATTACTTTTTCATATCAAAATACATCCATTCTGATGGAAGAATGGGATGCTTTTTAAATCCAATCACACGCGGTTGCGCCAAAGCATTTCGGTAACGCGTCGATGCCATTTGTACAGGCATATAGACTTCCAATATTCTTGCCATTTTGCGATAGAGTGCATCACGCTCAGGACCTGGCTTTAACTTTTGAGTTTGTTCATACAGGCGATCATATTCTGGTATTTTCATGCAGGCATTGTTGGTTGCATGAATATTCTTGCTGTAGAACAGTTGCATAAAGTTGTCAGCATCAGGATAGTCGGCAACCCAGGCAGAACCTTTAAACATAGTTTTACATTGCTTTTCAGCTTTTAGACCTTCTGCAAAAGGCAAGGATTTGGTGGTCATTTTGACTTTGATATTGTCTAGGGTTTTTTTCCAAAATTCGGCACTCTGTTGACTGCGTGCACTGCCCCCATAAACGGCTAATTCAATCACCAACGGCTTACCATCAGGCAGGGTTCGCCAACCGTCTGCTCCCACCTTATAGTGATAACGATCGAGAAGTAAATTGGCTGCTTTGACTGAATAAGGAATACTGGTTTTATAATTGGGATCATGTCCCACTACGCCATAAGGGACGGGGAATTGTAATCTTTGTGCATCACCTTTCATTAAAATTTTAATCTGATTGTCTGGTGAATAAGCCATTGCCATGGCACGACGTAAGGCTATTTTCTCCTTACTTAAACCACCGACGATAGGGTTTTGCATATTCCAGTAATAATAATCAATCGAAGGATCGACAATTCGGGAAAGTTGAATGCCTTTTTTCGCCAGTTCAGGCTTGAGCTGACCATCCTGAATCGCTTGAACAGTTAAATCACCATCCAGAACAAACAAGTCCGTTTCATCTTTGCTAAACGACAACCAGCGTGATTGCGCTTCTTCCATCACTTGAATATCAACCACACCGATTTGCGGCATCTTTTTGCCTTTCATCGCATCGACAATTTTCTGGTCTTCGGGCGTAGAAGCCTTGAAATCCCAAACATAGCCGCGATAATCAGGATTTGCTTTTAAAATAATACGTGAGCCAGGAATCCACTTGGTCAAAATATAAGGACCTGTGCCTACCGGATGAGCCATGGCAAAACCCGATTTATCACGATAATGTTCAATTACTTCCCGAGCCACTGCACCTGCGGGCTGATGTGCCAAAAGCATGGGAAAGTTTTGATCAGGCTGTTTTAATTTAATCACCAATGTATAGCGATCTGTTGCCTGAAGCCCTGCAACGGTTTGATCATAATCAAACTTTCCCGTTTTTTTGGCTTGATCAAGAACTTTATCTATCCCCACGATCTTGTCATCCAGCAACCAACTATTGGGTGAATGTAAACTTGGATCTAATAAACGCTTGTAGGAATAGACATAATCTTGTGCGGTTAATTCTCGCGCCTTACCTTTAAACACTGGATCTTTTGCAAAGTAGATGCCTTTTTTAATTTTAAAAGTATAGGTCAACCCATCCGTACTCACATCTGGCAATGCGACAGCAGTACGCGGCACCAATTTGGCAGGCGATGCCAGATAATCATAGGTATATAAGCCTTCAAAAATTGAATTATGCACATGTGCAGAATAAAGATCTTGTGTCCCGGCTGGATCAAACCCCGTTTCAGCAACAGGAAAAACATAACGTAAAATCTTATTTGGATCTGCGGGATTTTTGGCAAAAATGCTCACCGTGCCTGTAAGCATCATACTGCCCAACACTACACTTGATCCAATCTGTTTAAGTTTCCGACTTAAATTATCCTTCATCATTTCCTTCAACTTTATCTGTTATTTTTTGACTGGCTGTACATCAAGATATTGCCAAACGGTGTTCATCATTGGATGTGCTTTATAGCCTTGAACTTGTGGTTGCAATAACCAATTGCGAATTCGAGTGGTATGTATAATCCAAGGGTTATCTGCTTCAATCTGACGACTGATTTTTTCATAAAAAGGCTGTCGTTGTTGTGGCGGTAAGGTTAAGGCTTGCCGATAAAGCGAATCGTAAGCTTTCGATTGATAACAACTTAAATTACCTTTGCCTGAGTTAGGACCGTAAAGCAACTGAGCAAAATTTTCACCTTCTGGAAAGTCAGCAATCCATGCTCCTCCCCAAATCATATGTTTACATTGCATCGCTTCTTTTAAATTATCAGCAAAGTTACTGACTTTGAATTCAACACGCACGCCTATCGCATCCAAATTTTTCTTCCATAATTCAGAATGAATGACTGAACTTGAGCTATTTTCTGTATTGTATTTCAATATCAACGGCTGCCCATTGGGTAAAGTTCGGTATCCATCTTTTGCTTT
This sequence comes from Acinetobacter sp. Res13-Abat-PEC15-P4-01, assembly GCF_015676285.1. Classification (NCBI taxonomy): domain Bacteria; kingdom Pseudomonadati; phylum Pseudomonadota; class Gammaproteobacteria; order Moraxellales; family Moraxellaceae; genus Acinetobacter; species Acinetobacter sp. Res13-Abat-PEC15-P4-01. The sequence goes on from NZ_JADAIN010000028.1 coordinate 24,468, forward strand.
TTTATAACCAAATCGATCCAGTAATCTGTTCGCCAACAGAGGATTATAAGCCACGCTACTACGATATTGGGCATTATGACCCTGTACCCCATCTGGCACGAGCATTTCAGCTCGCACAGCTTGCCCCTTATAAAGTTGCTTAATCGCTTCATTTTGGTTATAAGCCAAGGTAATCGCTCGACGCAAGGCAATTTTCTCTAAGCTGTAGCCTCCTACAATTGGATCTTTCATGTTGAACATGGTGTAGGTAATTTCGGGGTCTTTATTGGGAAAGTATTGAATACCTTGTTTTTTTAATTCGGGTTTTAATTGTGTGCCATTGAGTGCTTGTGGAACAGCATTAGAAGTTAATTTATCAAAATCCAATTGCCCTGACTTAAACGCTAGCCATCTGGATTGTTCCTCCTCAATAATACTCACCACAACCTTTCCCACTTGTGGCATTTTTTTGCCTGTCATTTCCTTGACCAACTGATTATCCCAAACTGTTCCAGTAGATTTATAGTTCCAGATAAAACCACGATAGTCAGGGTTTGCCACCAGTTCGATTTTACTACGCGGTACATATTTACTGAGTTGATAGGGTCCAGTACCTACTGGATGTTGTGCTATACGCTCTCCATAAAACTCGACGACTTCTCGTGCTGTCCCACTAAAAGTGACATAAGCCAAAATATAGGGAAAATTATAGTCAGCCTGATTCAGGGTGAATTGCAACGTATATTTATCCAAGGCTTTAAGCCCTGCAATCGGTGCATCATAGTCAAACTTTCCTGTTTTCTTTGCCTGAGCAACAACAGATGCTAAACCCTGGATCTTACCATCAATAAAAGAGTAGGTTGGAGAGTGATTCTTCGGATCACTGATACGCTGTATCGAGTAAATATAATCCTGAGCAGTCAATTCACGCCGTTTGCCTTTAAATGCGGGATCTTCAGTGAAATAAATTCCAGGCTGAATTTTAAAGATATACACCTTGCCCTCTTGCTCTATCTTGGGTAAGGACTGTGCTGTATTGGGTACCAGTACCACCGGTCGAGCCAAATAATCATATTTTAACAAAGGCTCAAATATCGCTTCTGCGATATTGCCACTGTAGTAATTATAGGTTTTGACCATATCAAAACCATCATCGGGCGCTTCAAAAGCCAAATTCAAGATTTTATTGGGTTGCGCAGGAGTTTTCGCCACTACGATTTCCCCACAACCGATTGCATAAGCGCACAACGCAATACGTAAAAGCTTAGATTCCAAATTCATACCTATGTATTTTTATATGAGTAGCAAACTTTGAAAAACGCCTCAGCTCTGAATCAGATCATATGAAACAGAATGCTAACGGTACGACCATCCTGTACATTACCGCTTTGGCACGAAACCAAATATCAAATTAACAATAGTGAAAAACTGTACAAGATAACAGCCCCAAATCGAAAGCGAATTTCATGCCATCCATAATTTTCGTTGTAAATTTTGTTTCTTTTTACCGTAAAAAATTGACAATTATTAAAGATTTATCAACGTTCAATCTCTCAAGATTTGCACGATGAATGATATAAATATTAAATTCGTATAACCTTTATCAGAATGACTTATATTGCACAATTTAAATACACAAGTGTTCCAAAATTGCTCATCTATTTTATCAATCACT
>NZ_JADAIN010000029.1:0-479 GCF_015676285.1 Acinetobacter sp. Res13-Abat-PEC15-P4-01
GAAATGAACGGACCTGTACAACAAATTGGGCGCTCCGTCAGTCATGTGATTATTTATAGAAGTACTAAATATACTGTTGAAGCCTATGAAGTATATGGTTATCTCTACTTAAGACCGGGAAAGCTGTTGATTTTAAAAAGTGGTGCAAGCAATGATTTGTTAGACGAAGCAATCACAGAAATACAGCATAATTTAAACAGCATCAAAATACGGTCAGTGCAAGGTGAAGAACAAGCAGGTTTATGCTGGAAAGAATATTTTATTGTCGATGATATGAGCAAAAATATTCCCTTTACGGGTGGATATTTGCATTTTAGATTTCCGAGTTATCCGGGCGTTCGAGCCGATATTGAACATCGGATTCGTTTGACATCAGATGTGCCCTTGATTGAGCTTATGAAAACGAGACAGCAAGAATTACCCGATCTTGTAAAAGTGCAAATGAAACTTGAAAATTTAAGGGAGCATCAAAAAGTCAT
>NZ_JADAIN010000030.1:0-479 GCF_015676285.1 Acinetobacter sp. Res13-Abat-PEC15-P4-01
GAAATGAGCGGACCTGTACAACAAATGGGACGCTCCGTCAGTCATGTCATTGTATATAGAGATGGAAAATATGTTACTTCTCTTTTTGAAATATATGGTTATCTTTACTTAAGACCGGGAAAGCTGCTGATTTTAAAAAGTGGTGCAAGCAATGATTTGTTAGATCGTGCATTAGCTCGAATGACACATAATTTAAACAGCATCAAAATACGGTCAGCGCAAGGTGAAGAACAAGCAGGTTTATGCTGGAAAGAATATTTTATTGTCGATGATATGAGCAAAAATATTCCCTTTACGGGTGGATATTTGCATTTTAGATTTCCGAGTTATCCGGGCGTTCGAGCCGTTATTGAACATCGGATTCGTTTGACATCAGATATGCCCTTGATTGAGCTTATGAAAAAGAGACAGCAAGAATTACCCGATCTTGTAAAAGTTCAAATGAAACTTGAAAATTTAAGGGAGCATCAAAAAGTCAT